>JASFOV010000020.1:0-18161 GCA_050116355.1 Anaerolineae bacterium | reverse complement strand
GATCACGATTACGCAGTCCGAGATCACTTCCTTCTTGACTATTGGCGCGCGATTGGCTGAGGAGATGCGGTCTGCCCAGGCGCAAAGCCTTGAGCAGTTGTCGCAAATGCAGCAGTCTTCCGAAGTCCCGAATGTCGAGGGGCTTGACCAGTTGCTGGCGCTGACACGGGGGCGCGAAGGCGTGCTGGATCTGGTGGGCCTGTCCGATCTGAGTCTGCGGCTGGGCATCCGCGAACCGATGGTGTACTTTAAGACGGATGGCCGCATCATCGTCCGTGGCTATGCGGAGCTTCTGGGACAGCGGCAGCCGCTGCGGCTAGTCCTGGCGCCGCGGGCCTCGGAAGGAGAATTGGTTCTAGATTTTGTTGAGGGTACGTTGGGACCGGTATCTGTACCGGAAGGCTTGATCGATCAGATTGGATCAGGGCTGGCAAAGCTGATTTTGGCTGGCGACGAGTTTGTCGAGATCAGCCGGATCCAGGTGGGTGATGGGACCCTAACCTTGAGCGGCGGCTATCGACGGTAGAGGTGGCCTGAGATGAATGACTTCCGTTTGCCTGAGGGAACGCAGGTTGGACACGTACGCTTGCAAATCAGCGATCTGCAGCGGGCACTGGGATTTTACCAGGAGTTGTTGGGTTTTCGGCAGGTTCTCCGCGATGGACCGGTGGTCGTGCTGTCAGCAACCGGCCAGGCGCCCCATCACCTGGTGCTGGTTGAACATCGTGGCGCGCGGCGCAAGCCGGCCAATACAACGGGCTTGTACCACGTGGCTATCCGCTTGCCGTCCCGCCAGGCCCTGTCGCGGGTTTTTCAGCGGTTGCTGACGCATGAATGGCCGTTTCAGGGGTTCGCCGACCATCTGGTGAGTGAGGCGCTCTATTTGAGCGATCCCGACGGAAACGGCCTGGAGCTTTACGTGGACCGGCCCCGCGATCAGTGGGGGCGGCGAAATGGCCAGATCGAGATGGCCACCGATCCACTGGACGTGCAGAGCCTGCTGGCTGAGGCGGAGCCCAGAATCGAGCTGTGGGCGGGGATCGACCCAGCTACTGACGTAGGGCACGTGCACCTCCATGTCTCCGACCTGGCGCAAGCCGAGAGGTTCTATCACGGCTTGTTGGGACTGGATGTCACCCAGCGGGGCTATCCAGGCGCCCTGTTCCTGTCGGCTGGTGGCTACCACCATCACCTGGGGGTCAATACCTGGGCTGGAGTGAGGGCCTCTTCGCCGCCGCCCGATGCCGTGGGTCTGTTGTCTTTTTCTCTACGCCTACCCGATCAGGAGGCAAGGCGCGCCCTGGAACAGCGGGCTCGCGAGTCCAGCATCGGGCTGGAGGATCCGGGCGACAGCAGCTGCGCCGGGGGAGTCCTTCTCCGCGATCCCGACGGCAACGGTGTCGAGTTGTTGGTGGCAAAGTCAGAGGTCTACAATTGAGCAGGAGGATATGAGTACAGTGAGAAACAAGATTTGGCTGGTGATCGGTGTATTGGCCATGTTGGCGCTGACGGTGGCGGCCTGTGGTTCTGCGTCACCGGGAGCGGAAGACAGCGAAATGGCCTCGGGCGACTTGACCAAGAACTCGGACGGGTACGTGGACATCAGCGTGGAGCAACTGGCGGACATGCTGGAGGATAAGGACTTTACGCTGGTCAATGTGCACATTCCGTACGAAGGCGAAATTCCGCAGACTGATCAGTTCATCCCCTACGACGAGATCGTCGCCTACCAGGACCAATTGCCAGATAAGGATGCGACCATTGTCCTCTATTGCCGGAGCGGGAGCATGAGCACCTCGGCGGCCCAGGAGCTGGTGGAGTTGGGCTACTCGAACGTGCTGGAAGTGGACGGTGGATTCAACGCATGGGCAGCTGCCGGTTACGAGTTGTTGCATAAAGAATAGTGGGTTTGGATAGAGCAAAACATTGAGTACCACAGTTGGCACGGTGATTTTGTGGACATGATCGGACATCACGACCAGCGTCTGTAACGAGCAATCCTGCGGGTAGTTCGATATTGTAGTGGATATTTCCCCGTCCCGGTCATTTGACCGGGACGGGGAAGTCTGTTTCTACCGGGGTGTAAAGTGGTAGCCTGTTCTGTGCTCGCGTTGAGGTGAGGCGTCGCGGTTCCCGGCGAAAGCGGTTGCTTGCTTTCATTGGACTTCTAGAGTACAATGCCCTAACTCAAGGTTTCAATTCCTACATCGGTGTAGTTAGCAAGCACTGCGCGGGACTGGACGCGAGCCACTGTCCCGGCAAACAATCAGGAGAAGGCGAATGAGCAAAGATCAGCCATTTGTGCATCCCTACATCCCCAATTCGGTGCCCGAGGTGAAGGAGCAGATGCTCCAGACGGTCGGTGCACAGGACGTAGAGGAGTTCTATACAGACGTGCCCCACCAACTGCGCCTCCAGCAGCCAATGGATCTGCCAGAACCACTGCTATCCGAGTATGAACTCAAGCGTACCCTAGACGGTCTATTGGCCAGGAACCAGACGGCCGGTGAGTGCCTCAGTTTCTTGGGCGCGGGGTGCTACCAGCACCATGTACCGGCCGTGTGCGATGAAGTGAACCAGCGTGGCGAGTTTCTGACAGCCTATGCCGGTGAACCGTATGACGACCATGGACGCTTCCAAGCTCTGTTCGAGTACACGAGCATGATGGCCGAGTTGTTGAACATGGATGTGGTCAATGTGCCGACCTATGACGGCTTCCAAGCTGCGGCGACCGCCCTGCGGATGGCGGCCCGCATCACGGGCCGGGGGCATGTGCTGGTCTGTAGCAGCATTAGCCCGGCCAAACTGTCCAAGATCCAAGACTACTGCCAGCCGGGGCCCGAGATCCGCCTGGTCGGCTACGATGCCCGAACCGGGGTGCTGGATCTCGATCAGCTCCAGTCTGCCCTCTCCGACCAGACGGCAGCGGTGTACTTTGAGAATCCAGCTTATTTGGGCTTCATCGAAGCGCAGGGTGGCGAGATTTCGGCCATGGCTCACGAGTGTGGTGCGCAGTGTGTGGTGGCGGTGAATCCGATGTCGTTGGGAGTTCTGACGCCGCCAGCTGGCTATGGAGCGGATATTGTGTGCGGCGACATCCAACCGCTGGGAATGCACATGCAATATGGGGGCGGTCACGGCGGCTTTATCGCTACGCGCGACGAGGTTGAGTATGTGATGGAGTATCCGTCGCGCCTCTTTGGCCTGGCACCGACCTCGGTCCCCGGCGAATATGGCTTTGGTGACGTGGCGTACGAGCGGACCTCGTTCGCGGTCCGCGAGGAAGGCAAGGAGTGGGTTGGGACGGCGGCCGCCCTGTGGGGCATTACCGCTGGGGTGTACCTGGCATTGATGGGACCGCAGGGCATGGTTGACATCGGGGAGGGCGTGATGGCCCGCGCCGCGTATGCTGCCCGCAAACTGGATGGGATCGAAGGCGTGCGCGCGCCGGTGTTCCACGCGCCTCACTTTCAGGAGTTCGTCGTCAATTTTGATGCCACAGGCCGGACCGTGAAGGAGATCAATCGCGGATTGCTCGAGCGCGAGATCTTTGGGGGTCACGATCTGAGCGGGGAGTTTCCCGAGTTGGGGCAAAGCGCCCTGTACTGCTTCACCGAAGTTCACAGTCAGGCGGACATCGACCGGCTAGTGGGGACTCTGAAGGAGGTAGTGGGTTGACATGGTAAAAAAGGATATCAGCAAGCATCGCTTTACGGCGGGCAAGCTCAACCTCCGACGGTTTCACCAGGCCCGGTGGGATGAGCCGATCCTCTTTGAATTGAGTACGCCGGGACAGCGCGGGATCTTGGTGCCGTCCGTGGAGGAAGGGATCCGTGACGAGGTGGGGGATGCCTTGGACTTGTTGCCGGATGGGATGCGGCGCCAGACGCCGCCGCGCCTGCCCGAGCTGGCCCAGCCCCAAGTGCTGCGGCACTATGTCCGTCTGTCACAGGAGAACCTGGGCACAGACCTAAATATCGATGTGGGGCAGGGGACTTGTACCATGAAGTACAGTCCCAAGATCAACGAGCAAGTGGCCCGGTCGCCCAAGATGACGGATCTCCATCCGTTGCAAGTTGAGGAGACGGTGCAAGGCATTCTGGAGGCGATGTATCGTTTCGAGCAGATCCTCAAAGAGATCTCGGGGCTGGAGCGCTTCTCGATCCAGCCCGGCGCCGGCTCGGCGGCCATTTACACCAATGCGGCCATCATCCGCGCTTACCACCAAGCACAGGGCCAGGCCGAGCAGCGGGATGAGATCATCACTACGATCTTTAGCCATCCGTCCAACGCGGCGTGCGCCCAGACGGCTGGTTTCAAGGTGATCACCTTGTACCCCGATGACGATGGTTATCCTGATCTTGAGGCGCTCAAGGCCGCCTTGTCGGAGCGAACGGCGGGGCTGATGATCACCAACCCGGAAGATACGGGGATCTACAATCCGCGGATCGACGACTTCGTCCGGCTGGTCCACGAAGCGGGCGGGCTGTGCGCCTACGATCAAGCCAATGCCAACGGAATCCTGGGCATCACACGCGCCCGGGAAGCGGGCTTTGACCTGTGCCACTTTAATCTGCACAAGACGTTTTCCGCGCCCCATGGCTGCGGGGGCCCAGGCGCGGGGGTGGTGGGTGTACGCGAGGAACTGGCCCGTTTCTTGCCCGTGCCGATCGTTGACTATGATGGCAACCGCTACTATTTGGACTGGGAGCGGCCCGACAGCATCGGCAAGATCGCGCCCTTCTATGGAAATGTCCCGGTCGTGCTCAAGGCCTATGCCTGGTGCCTGAGCCTGGGCGCCAAGGGTCTGCGGGAGGTGGCAGAGATCGCGGTTCTCAACAACAATTACCTGCTGAACCGTGTGCTCGAGATCCCAGGGGCGAGCGCACCGTATGCCCGAGGCAAGCGCCGCATTGAGCAGGTGCGCTACAGTTGGCAGGAGCTGGCGGAGCAGACGGGCGTGCATTCGGAGGAGATCGGCCTGCGCGCAGCCGACTATGGGGTCCACTACTGGACCAGCCACCATCCGTTCATCGTCCCTGAGCCGTGTACGCTGGAGCCAACCGAGTCCTATTCCAAGGAGGAGTTGGACGAGTATGCGGATATCCTGGCCCATGTAGCCCAGGAGGCGCGCACCGATCCCGATGTGGTCAAGACCGCGCCCCACAACAGCACCATCCATACTGTGGACCACTCCCCTCTGGATGATCCAGCGCAATGGGCACCGACGTGGCGGGCCTATCTAAAAAAGTCCGGCAGGCTGGCCGATGAACCAGAGGTCGAATAGCATGCTGGGTCTGATCGTCAATCCGGTGGCCGGTCTTGGCGGGCGGGTGGGGCTCAAGGGGAGCGACGGAGCCGAGATCCAGCGCCGGGCGCGCCAACTGGGCGCCGTGCCGCGGGCGCCAGAACGGGCGGCCAGCGCCCTGGAGCGGCTACGGGGCGTTGAGGGACTGCAGATCGTGACTTATCCGGGCCAGATGGGCGAGGATCCAGCCCGGAGCTGTGGCTTTGATCCGACTGTGATCGGGGACATTCAACCGGGTGAGACCACTGCCGCCGATACCCAGCGCGCGGCCCGCGAGATGGAGCGCATGGAGGTCGATCTGCTCTTGTTTGCCGGCGGCGACGGCACCGCTCGTGATATCTATGAAGCGGTGGGCTTGCGCTTGCCGGTGTTGGGCATCCCGGCCGGAGTCAAGATCCATTCGGCCGTGTACGCTACTCACCCACGCAGCGCCGGAGAGCTGGCGGCGCTCTATCTCCAGGGTCGGGTCGATCGTCTGCGGGAGGCAGAGGTGATGGACATCGACGAGGAGGCAATCCGGCAGGGGACGGTCACCGCCAAGCTATATGGTTATTTGCGAGTCCCATACCGGGCTAGTCTGGTGCAGAATCTGAAGATGCCCAGCAGTGGCGAGGAGGCGGCTGTGGCCTCCATCGCCCATGATGTGGTCTCCAAGATGGCTGGCGGCTGCCTGTACATTCTTGGCCCCGGGACCACGACACGGGCCATCGCTGAGGAGCTAGGGGTGCCCAAGACGCTGATCGGGGTCGATGTCGTCTTGGATGGGCAGATCATCGCGGCTGATGCTAACGAGGCGCAGCTGCTGACCCTGCTAAAGGAACATCGCGACTGCGCGGCCAAGGTCGTCGTCACGCCCATAGGAGGGCAGGGCTATCTGTTTGGAAGGGGCAACCAACAGATCAGCCACCGCGTCATCAAACAGGTCGGCCGGGACAATCTGATGGTGGTGAGCACCCCGGACAAGCTGCATACCCTGGGGACACAGCCCCTGTTGGTAGACACGGGCGACCGGGCTGTCGATGAATCGCTGGGCGGCTATATCGAAGTTGTCACCGGCTTTAACCAACGAGCTGTGCGTAAAGTGGCGCTCTAACGCTGCTGGCCACCCTGGAGAGAGGGCCCCATTGGCGGGGAGGGAAAACGGTGAAGGAATGTGACTATGACCTCGTCTTGGATCCGGGACCCGAGGATCTGGCCCAGATCGACCGCGGGCTGCATGAGTTCAACCTAGCCCATCTTGGCGAGCATGTCATCTACGACTACCACCGGCTGGCCATCGTGGCCCGAGATGGTGATGAACGCGTGGTAGGCGGTATCCACGGCGAGCTTGTGTGGGAGTGGCTGTATATTCAGAGTCTGTGGGTTGACCCCGCTTGGCGCGGCCAAGGGATTGGCAGCCAACTGGTGGCGCAGATCGAGGCGGCTGCGGTGTCCAAAGGGTTTTGTGACAGTCACCTGGAGACCACGGACTTTCAGGCTCTAGATTTCTATCTACGGCAGGGGTACCAGGTGTTCGGTGAACTGGAGGGCAAGCCGGCCGGCGTGACCTGGTACTATCTCAAGAAGCACCTGCCTGGCGCGGTGTCCCGGATAAGGGCTTGGACGGAAAGAGAGCTCAAATGCAACTAGAGGGCAAAGTTGCGATCATTACCGGTGGGGCGTCGGGCATTGGCCGCGCTACGGCGCTGCTGTTCGCCCGCGAGGGGGCGTCGGTTGCCGTTGTCGATGTGCACCGGGCGGGAGCCGGGGTTGTCTCAGAGCAGATTGTGTCTGCTGGTGGACAGGCCATTGCCATTGGGTGCGACGTGGGCCAAGCAGTCGAGTGCCGGCGGGCGGTCGAGCAGACCACCAATGCCCTTGGCGGCCCGGATATCCTGTTCAACAACGTGGGGATCATCCGGCGCACGACGGTGTTAGACATAACGGAAGAAGAGTGGGATCGGGTGATGGCCATCAACGTGCGTTCGATCTTTTTGATGAGCAAGTACGCCATCCCGTTCATGATCCGGCGTGGCGGAGGCGCTATCGTCAATACAGGGTCGGGTTGGGGGCTCACAGGCGGCAGCAACGCGGTGTCCTATTGCGCTTCCAAAGGGGCAGTGGTGAATATGACACGGGCGATGGCCATCGATCATGGGGCGCAGAACATCCGCGTCAACTGCATCTGCCCGGGCGATACCGACACTGATATGCTGCGCAGTGAGGCCCGGCAACTGGGGGTTGCGGAAGAGACGTTCTTGCGTGATGCTGCCGACCGGCCGCTACAGCGAGTCGGTACGCCGCAGGAGATCGCCCAAGCGGTCCTGTACTTGGCCAGTGACGCAGCTTCCTTTGTGACCGGGTCGGTGCTGGTAGTGGACGGTGGCGGGCTGGCTGGCTGAGCGACTCGAGGAGGAGATTATGTTGGATAGGATGAGGGGCTGGACACCGCCAGAGGAATGGCGCAAAGTCACAACGATCGACGCTCACACAGCCGGTGAGCCGTTCCGGGTGATCACAGGCGGCTATCCCGATCTGCCGGGCGATACCATTCTGGAGCGGCGGCGCTATGCCATGGAACACCTCGATCACCTGCGGACCGCGCTGATGTGGGAGCCGCGAGGACACGCCGACATGTACGGCTGCATCGTGACCCGCCCGGTGAGTCGTGAGGCGGATCTGGGCGTGTTGTTCTTACACAACGAGGGCTACAGTACCATGTGCGGCCATGGTATCATCGGGATCACCAAGGTCGCGTTGGAGACCGGACTGCTGCCCATGCGCTCGCCAGAGACTACGGTGCGGATTGACACGCCCGCCGGGCTGGTTACAGCCCGGGCCGAGATCAAAGACGACCGGGTGGGCCGGGTGCGCTTTCACAATGTGCCGTCGTTTGTGGTTGCCCTGGATGAGGTCGTCGAGGTGCCCGGTTTGGGCCTGATCCGGTATGATCTGGCCTTTGGAGGGGCTTTCTATGCCTTTGTGCGGGCCCAAAGCGCCGGCGTGCGCTGCGAGCCTGTCGATTTCCGCCCTCTGATCGAAAAGGGGATGGCTATCAAGCACGCGATTATGGACAGCCGGACGATTCCCCATCCCTTCGAGCCGGACCTGAGCTTTTTGTACGGGACGATCTTTGTCGGACCGCCGCGCAGCAAAGAGGCACACAGCCGTAACGTATGCATTTTCGCCGAAGGCGAGGTGGACCGCTGTCCGACCGGGACGGGCGTCAGCGCCCGGCTGGCCATTCACCACGCCCGGGGTGAGATCGGGGCCGGTGAGTCGATGATCGTCGAGAGCATCCTGGGTACGACCTTCACTGGACAGATTGTGGAGACAACCGAGTTCGGATCCTATCCGGCGGTCATCCCCGAGGTAGAGGGTTCGGCCCATATCACGGGCCGGCACGAGTTCTTGATCGATCCTGATGATCCGCTGCGGGAAGGATTTATCTTGCGTTAGGCCCTGAGCACCGCACCGGGATACCTACCAGCTACAGGGACAAGGAGAGACGATGCGAGGTTTGAACGGCAAACGGGTGCTCATCACCGGCGGCGCGGGCGGCATCGGTACAGCGACAGCAGTACGCTTCCGCGATGAAGGGGCGCAGGTTTTTGTGCTAGATCGAGATGCGATGGCCATGGAACGGCTGGCCGCCCAAATGCCGGAAGGGGGTGGATCCCTGGTGGCTGATGTTACCGACCCCGAGCAGGTGGCGCGGGCCTTTGCCGAGCTGGATGCCATGGCCGGCGGCCTGGACGTCTTGATCAACAATGCTGGAATCAGCCTGCGCCATGGCTTCCTCGATATTGAACCCCAGGACTGGCGGGCGGTGATCGATGTCAATCTCACGGGTGTCTTTCTTGTGGCCCAGCAGGCTGCACGGCGCATGATGGCTGGCGGCGGGGGCGTGATCCTCAATATGGGTTCGACCAACGGCTTGATGGGCTATCCCTACTATGCCGACTACAATGCTTCAAAAGCGGGGGTGATCGAGCTGACGCGGTCGATGGCCCTAGAGCTCGCGCCAGACGTGCGGGTTAACGCGGTGTGTCCCGGCTGGATCCTGACGCCGATGCAGCGAGCCGAGTACACCCCGGAGATGCAGCGTGCATTCGCAGAGAAGCTTCCCCTTAACCGCTTGGGCACGCCGGAGGATGTGGCGGCCCTGTTTGCTTTTTTGGCCTCCGAGGACGCAACCTTTATCACCGGACAGTGTTTTGTCATTGATGGCGGCGAGATTGCTGGAGGTCTGGCCAGCCAGCGTTGAGCATGTGTTCCTTTGTTTGACATAGGCCCATCCATGTGATATAATGCGTTAATTGTAGGGATTACGTTTGAAACAGAGAGGAGCGCCTAAAATGATGCTGAAAACCTTGTCCCAAGCTAGGTGGTTGGCCCTCATTGTGGTGCTTGTTGTCGCCTTGGCAGTACCCGCGACAGCATACGCCGATCAGGTTCATGTCGTCCAGCGTGGGGAGAACTTGACCCGTATCGCGCTCCGGTATGGGACGACGGTCACGGCCATCGCCCAGGCCAATGGCATCCGCAATCCCAGCTACATCTATGCCGGCCAGCGGCTGCGCATTCCCACCGGAGGCGGGGGCGGCAGCTACACCGGCGGCACAAGTAGCGGCGGGGGGACCCATGTCGTTCAGCGCGGCGAGAATCTGAGCCAGATCGCGCGGCGCTATGGGACCACGGTCACAGCCATTGCCCAAGCCAATGGCATTCGCAATACCAGCCTGATCTATGTCGGGCAACGCTTGACTATCCCCGGTGGCGGCTACACTGCGCCGGCCTCGTCCCGAGGCGGTGGAACTACGTCTTCAGCTGGTGGGGGGGTGCACGTCGTCCAGCGCGGCGAGACCCTGTCCTCTATTGCCTACCGCTATGGGACCAGTGTCTCGGCGCTGGTGGCAGCCAACGGCATCCGCAATCCCAGCTTGATCTATGTGGGGCAGCGGCTCCGTATTCCCAGTGGTAGCTCGGGTGGCGGCTACACTGCGCCCAGCACGACGACCGGCGGAGCCAAGTGGATCGACATCGATCTGAGTAGCCAGACCGTGCGGGCTTACCAAGGCAACACCCTGATCCGGAGCATGATTACCTCCACGGGTATTGCCCGATATCCTACTCCGCCCGGACGCTTTCGGGTCTATTCGAAGTATCCGAGCGTGACCATGTCGGGACCCGGCTACTATTTGCCTGGCGTGCCACACACGATGTTCTTCTATCGCGGCTATGCGATCCATGGTACCTATTGGCACAACAATTTTGGCACGCCGATGAGCCATGGCTGTGTCAACTTGACCCGGTCAGATGCGGCCTGGCTGTATAGTTGGACGCCCATAGGCACATCGGTCGTGATCCATTGGTGATGAGCCGTCGAGTCAGGAAAAACCCCCGGCACGCCGGGGGTTTTTTGTTGTCCTGCGGAATCGGTCTGTGTTATACTGGTACTTGATCAGGGACAGGAGGGGAAGAAGCGATGACGGTCTGGCACGAACGGGACAAGTTCTGGGAATCGGTTCCGATGTTCAATGAGCACCACCTGGAGATTGCGGTCGATGAGGTTGAGAACCTCATCTCGCTGACTGGTGTCGAGGAAGGCGCCGATATACTGGATATGCCGTGTGGCATCGGCCGTCACAGCCTGGAGTTGGCGCGGCGGGGATTTCGCGTCACCGGCGTCGACCGGACGGATGCCTATCTACAGGTCGCCCGGGAGCGGGCCGCGACCGATGCGTTGGAGGTGGAGTGGATCCAGGCCGACATGCGCGAATTTGCGCGCCGCCAGGCGTTTGATGCTGCAATCAATCTCTATACGTCCTTCGGTTACTTCGAAGACCCGGCGCAGGATCAGATGGTGCTTGGCAACTTCTATCTGTCACTCAAGCCGGGGGGAACGCTGGTCATGGATATGATGGGTAAAGAGGTTCTGGCCCGGATCTTTCAGCCCCGCGATTGGCGAGAATTACCGGATGGCTCCTACTACTTGCAGGAACGCACGGTGGCCCGGGACTGGAGCTGGGTCGACAACCGTTGGATCCTGGCCCATCCCGATGGCCGCCGCCAAGAGTTCTCGCTGGGCCACCGCATCTACGACGGTGTGGGCCTAAGGGCGCTCCTACTTGATGCAGGCTTTGCCAACGTGGATCTGTTCGGCAGTTTGCAGGGTATTCCCTACGACACGGAAGCGCGGCGCCTGGTGGCCGTGGCCCGCAAGCGACGACCGTGACCGATTTTCTCGGGGGCTTGGGCTTTGGCCTGATCCTTCAAATCTCAGTGGGACCGGTGTGTGGCAGTTCTGCACAAAGGCGTGAGCCAGGGATTCCGGCAGGCTTGGGCCATGGTCTGGGGCGCCGCCTTGGTGGACGCCGTATATATCTTGCTCTCGGTAGCAGGCGTGTCAGCTCTTTTGCAAGCCAGTTCGGTGCATACGATAGTGGGCCTCACCGGGACTCTGGTGCTGATCAATTTTGGCCTGCGCTATCTTTGGACTCCGGCCGAGCTAGGTATTCGCGGATCGCGGGAGAAAGCGCGGGAACTGGCGGAGTCCTTGCCCAACGCCATCTATATGGAGCAGCACCATAATCCGGCCAATGCGCAGAGTCACTTTGAGACGACGGCCGAAGAGATCTGGCGCGATACCGAGGGCCAGGTGGACATCTTTGCTCATGGCTTGGGTTCCTGCGGAACCATTACCGGCGTAGCACGCGCCCTCAAAGAGCGCAGACCTTCGATGCGCTTTGTGGGGTTCGAGCCGGAAGGGGCAGATCTGATGGCCGGCGGTGAGTTCAACCCTCACCGCCTGCTGGGCATCGGCCCCGGCTTTGTGCCTGGCCTGTTCGATCGCGATCTCATCGACGAGCTGGTCACTGTCCGGGTGGAGGATGCTTTTGCCACGTGTCGCGAGATTGCAGCCAGAGAAGGGCTCCTCGTGGGCATCTCATCGGGAGCATCAGCCTGGCTGGCGCTGGATCTGGCGCGCCGTCCTGAGAATGCGGGCAAAACCATCGTCATCATCTTCTCTGATGCAGGCCAGGGTTACCTCAGCGTTGACGGCTTGTTCGATAGAGTGGGCGACGCAGCATAAGGCGGATGCGGCTCTGTGCCCTCTACTGTGGCTGGTCTCTGCTCTGCCGGCGGATCGTTGGCCCGGCGCGCGTCCCTCCTCGCGTTTTGTCAACCCGCTCGTTCTATGTTAGACTTGGTGATTGTCTTTGCACGCGGAAGGGTAAGCGCAGATGAAGAGAATTGCAGGCGTCTTGTTCTTGTTGGCGGGTGTGGTCCTATTCTCGGGAGTGCTGAGGGCGCAAGCCCAGACATCCGGACAGATCACATCGCCACGGGACCGGGCATCGGTACAGGGTATGGTGCCGATCGAAGGACGCGCGACCCACAGCCAATTCCAAAAGTATGAGATCCACTATGGGCCGGAGCCCAATCCCGGCGACCAATGGACGCCGATTGCGGGTTCGCCGTTCGGCGTGCCCGTCGTTCAAGGGCGCCTGGGCCTGTGGGATACGACCATCATTCCCGACGGCGTCTACAGCCTACGGCTGCGTGTGGTGCGAGTGGATGGCAACTACGACGAGTACTTTGTGCGCAGCATCCAAGTGAACAACACCCGGCCTACCGATACGCCAACGCCGGCGGCAACTCCCACACCGGCACCACCGACGGATACGCCCACACCGACACCGACCATTGTCATCGGTGTACCGACCGTGGCCAGCCCAACGCCGCGGCCGACCAGCACGCCTTTGCCCACGGCGCCAGCGACCGCCACGCCCGAGCGGGCTGATCTGCCTTTCCAAAGCATTGGAGATGCTACGTGTTGGGGGGCAGGCGCGACCGTAGCCGTGTTTGTGGGAATCGGCGTCTTCTTTGTGTTGAAAGGTGTCCTGGCCTCTTTCTTCCGCTGGCTCACGCGCCGTGGAAGAGAAGGGCTGGGCATGTACGAAGACTAGTGTTTCGCCTCCTGCATAGGTCTGCTGTGAAGGACAGCATCGAATCCGAGACAAGAGAATCACTGCACCTGATCGTTGGTTTGGGGAATCCTGGAGCCGACTATACCGAGCACCGCCACAATATCGGCTTCCGGGTTGTCGATGCGTTGGCCCGCGCCCACGATCTGAGTTTCGCCCGGAACAAGGCTGCGCGGGCGTGGGTTGCTGAAGGTCGTATCCACGAGGTGCCGGTGTTGCTCGCCAAGCCACGTACCTTTATGAATTTGAGCGGGCGAGCGGTGGGCCGGCTGACCCGCGCGCAAAAGATCTCCCCTGAGAACACCCTAGTCGTCTACGACGACCTAGATCTGCCCCTGGGACGTTTGCGCCTGCGGCCTCAAGGTGGATCAGGCGGGCACAAAGGAATGCGGTCCATCATCGATACCCTGGGAACACAGGAGTTTGCCCGGTTGCGGGTCGGCATCGATCGCCCACCGGCCCATGTTGACGCGGCCGATTATGTGTTGGAGCCCTTTGATGCAGAACAACAGGCATTGCTGGACAAGGTCGTGGACGTAGCCAGATCGGCCGTTACCTGCTGGCTGACTGATGGCATGGTGGCGGCCATGGATCAATACAATCGACCTCTGCCAGAGCTAGAGCCCCCGGAGAGCCAATCATGAACCTCTCCGGGCTTCTGGCTTTGCTGGATGGCGAACCCGCCTACCGCGAGTTGGTGTCTGACCTGCAGCAGGAGGACGAGCCTTCGCGGCCAGGAGCGTCCCTGTTTGAAAGCCTGGGGGTGGTCTCGCCCGCACGGCCTTACTTATTGGCGGCCCTCTACCGCCAATTGGGCCGGCCGATGGTGTTGCTTACCAGCCGTGCCGACCGGGTTGGCCAGTGGACGGATCAGCTGCAGGTATGGACCCACTCCGGTTCCGTCATGCCTTTTCCCGAACCGGATGCTCTGCCGTTCGAGCGCGTGCCGTGGTCGCGGGAAACGATCAGCGACCGGCTTGCGGCACTCACGGCCTTGATGCAGTGGCGCGACGGGGGACAGGGTGAGGAACCGCCCCTCGTTGTTGCTTCAGCCCGGGCCTTTGCCCATCACACGCTCCCGATCCGGGAATTTCGCCTCGGCCTGCGTGAATACCAGCAGGGACAGGCGATCGATCTGCAGCGGACCCTGGAACATTGGGTGGCCAACGGTTACCGGGGGGAAACGGTGGTCGAAGTCGCTGGCACCTTTGGACGCCGGGGCGGGTTGATCGATGTCTTTCCACCGAACCTAGCCCAGCCGGTGCGTATTGAACTGTTTGGCGATGAGATCGACAGCTTGCGGGTGTTCGACCCAACCACCCAGCGGTCGCTGCACCGGATCGATCGGTTTACCCTGGCACCGGCCAGCGAAGCCCTGCCACGCCTGGCGACGTTGGCCACCAACCGCGTCGCCGATCTAGATCTGACGCTCTGTCACCCACCGGCGCGGATGGAGTTCCAGGAAGATCTGGCGCATATGGAGCAAGGCGCCCACTTCCGGGGCATCGAGTTCTACCTGCCGTTCTTCTACTCTCATCCGGCGACCATCTTGGCCTACCTGCCTGCGGGCGGATTGTGCATTGTGGATGACTGGGGCGCATTGATGGCGGCCATCGTCGATCTGGATAGCCAGGCCCGGATGGTGCAGGCCGACCTGGTCAAGGCCGGGGAGCTGCCCCCCGAGTACCCAGCACCCTATGTCTCGTGGGAGGAGGCGAGTGAGGCCTTGCAGAAGAGCCAGGGTCTGGTGTTAGGGGGGCGCGGCGTGCAGGAGGGTCCGCCAGCCAGCCCAATCGCCCAAGCCTTCCACCATGGGGAACGATACGGTGGCCAGCTCAAACGGGTGCTGGATGGCTTCCAGGAGATGCGCGACGCCGGCCAGCGGGTGGTCGTCGTCAGCCGCCAAGCGCAGCGCATCTCGGAGCTGTTGGAGGAACGCTCGATCACGGCTGGTCCTGTGGAGGATGTACGTGAGCCGCCTCCGCCGGGCAGTCTGACACTCGTCCAGGGGACGCTGGCCGAAGGGTGGTCGCTGCGGACCAGCTGTTCACTGTTGACCGACGCCGAGGTTTTCGGCTGGGCACGCCCGGTTCCACGCCGATCACGGCGGCCGCGGCCTGTCGCACCCGAGACCTTTTTTGCCGACGTGGAAGCGGGTTCGTACGTTGTGCACGTGGAATACGGGATTGGCTTGTTCCAGGGGTTGGTCAAAATGCCGTTTAGTGGCGGGGACCGGGAGTATCTGCTGGTCGAGTACGCCGCCGGCGACAAACTGTATGTGCCGGTGTACCAGGCCGACCGTTTGAGCCGCTACGTTGGCCTTGGCGAGCACGAACCCCACGTCAACCGCTTGGGCACGGCCGAGTGGGAGCGGGTCAAGAGCCAGGCGAAGCAGGCGGTCGAGGAGATCGCCGATGAACTGTTGGCCCTTTACACGGCGCGCGAAGTGGTAGAAGGTCACGCATTTGGCGCCGACACCCTGTGGCAGGCCGAACTGGAGGCCTCATTCCCCTACGTCGAGACGGAGGCCCAGCTACGCGCTCTGGAGGAGATCAAGGCCGACATGGAACAAGCCCGGCCCATGGATCGCCTGGTGTGCGGCGATGTAGGGTATGGCAAGACAGAGGTGGCGCTGCGAGCTGCGTTCAAGGCGGTGATGGACGGCAAGCAAGTCGCCGTCTTGGTCCCGACCACGGTCTTGGCCCAGCAGCACTACCAAACCTTCTCTGAGCGACTAGAACCCTTTCCGATCTCGGTGGAAATGCTCTCACGTTTCCTGACGCGGAGCCAGCAGGATCGGGTGGTGGACCTGCTGGCCCAAGGAGGGGTGGACATTGTCATTGGGACGCATCGCCTGCTGTCCAAGGATGTGGCATTCAAGGATCTAGGCTTGCTCATCATCGACGAAGAGCAGCGCTTTGGTGTGGCCCACAAAGAGCTCCTCAAACAGATGCGCGAAGAGGTAGATGTGCTCACCTTGACCGCAACGCCTATCCCCCGCACGCTGCACATGTCGTTGACCGGCGTCCGGGACATGAGCACCATCGATACGCCGCCTGAGGAGCGGCTCCCGGTGCGCACCCACGTCGGGGAGTATGACGAGACCCTCATTCGCCAGGCCATTCTGCGCGAGATCGACCGGGGGGGACAGGTGTATTTTGTCCATAACCGGGTCATGGGCATCTACCAGATGGCGCAGCGACTACGCAAGCTGGTGCCCGAGGCGCAGATAGCCGTCGCTCACGGACAGATGGCCGAGCGAGAACTGGAGCAGGCGATGCTCGAGTTCGCGGCGGGCAACGTCGATGTGCTGGTTTGTACGAGCATCATTGAGAGCGGCCTGGACATTCCGAACGCCAATACGCTGATCGTCAACCGAGCGGACCGGTTTGGACTGGCCCAGCTGTACCAGCTCAAGGGACGGGTGGGGCGGGCTGCACAGCGCGCTTATGCCTACTTCTTGCATCCCAAGTACACGTCCCTTAGCGAGACCGCCCGCCAACGGCTGGGGACGATTTCGGAGACTACCGAGCTGGGCGCGGGCTTTCGCATCGCCATGCGGGACCTGGAGATCCGGGGGGCAGGCGACCTGTTGGGGTCCCGGCAGCACGGTCACATCGCCGCGGTGGGCTTTGACCTGTACAGCCGGTTGCTTGCTCAGTCGGTGCATAGGGCTCGCCAACAGGTGTCAGTCTCCGGAGTGGAAGTGCCAGAAGTCGAGGATCCGGTGGCGGACGCGTTTGTCCAACCCCTGGAGCAGACGGTTCTGATCAACCTGCCGTTGGATGCCTACCTGCCCAAGACGTACGTGCGCGACGACGCCCTGCGCCTGCATCTGTATCGCCGTCTGGCTGGCTTGACGACCGAGCAACAGATCGAGGATATGCAGGCCGAGCTTGGCGATCGATTCGGCCCGCTGCCGCAGGAAGCCATTGACCTGTTCTTCCAGCTGCGTCTGAAAGCGTATGCCATCGCGGCCGGCGCCAAAGTCATCTCGACGGAAGAGAACCAGGTTGTGGTGCGCGCGGATAGTCTAGAGGATGTGGACCGGACCTGGCTCCAGCGACGTCTGGGCGACCGAGCCCGGGTCTCACGCCGGGCGGTGTGGCTGCCCCTGGATGAGGATGAGCGCTGGCGCACGGCGCTGGTGGCGGTGTTGCAGGCAATTGATGAAGGGCTGGAGCAGGATCGGGCCTAGCCGCTAGGCATGCCACACTGAGGCTGGGGCAGCGATTGCGCTGGTCGGGGTCAAGGTGTCAGTCTTCTAGAGGAAGGAATCGTCCATGCACAGCTCTCATAAGCGCAGGGTGGGGCTCGTCATGCTGGCTCTGGTCCTGTCCGTTGGGTTGTGGGCGGTTGCTAGAACGGCGGTGGTTGCCGAACCCCCATCCCCTACCCCCGGGGAACCTGTCGTCATCCGTCTCTACTATGGCGATCGCGCCCGTCTGAATGAGGTGGCGGGCAAGTTGGATGTGTGGGAGGTCCAGCGCGAGGCAGGATACGCGCTGGCGGCGGTCAGCCCGGCAGAGTACCAGTGGCTGCAAGATCTGGGTTATCGCCTGGAGATTGACCAGGATGCAACCCGCTCTATTGGCCTCCAGGAACCTCTCGATCCGCGGTTCTACTACTTTGATGAGGGCTATGCCAATCCCAACGGGCTATATGTCGTCGACTTTTTGCAGCAGGTCGCGGCCGCCTATGCGGGCCTGACTGAGCTGTACGACATTGGCAATGCCTGGCAAGCGGACAACGGCGACTATCATCGCGATATTTGGGTATTACGCCTTACCAACGAGGATCCAATGTACGGCGATATCGCCAGCAAGCCGGTGTTCTACCTGTTCGCCAACATCCACGCCCGTGAAGTCGCCACGCCCGAGCTG
>JASFOV010000019.1:0-18295 GCA_050116355.1 Anaerolineae bacterium | reverse complement strand
GCTTGTCACACCACTGCGCATCGAGAGCGGGACAACCATTGGGCGTGACTGTATCATTGGTCCCAACGCCTATATCGAACGCAATTGCAGGATCGGTGACCGGGTCCTGATCAAGAACGCTGTGGTGTTACGCGAATCGGAGGTGCCCAGCGGATCGATCATCGAGGACCAGGTCGTATCCTAGGCACAGCCAGCGAGAACAGGGTGGTCCCCATCCGGAGATTCCCGTTCGGGTGATGGCCAATACCCTCGCCAGCGTGCATAGCACCACATAGAGAACCTTGTCCAGCCCCAGTTTTGTTTCGTAGAGCGCTCGGCTCCCGTATATGGCACCAAGATATCCGTGCGCGTGGCAGGATCGATGAGAGCAACTGTCGCATCAAACAACCCAGTCAAGATCGCGGCGGCCGAGCAGGTGCTGAGACGGATCTTTGGCGACGTCATCATCGAAGCGATGTCGGTCCACAGCGGCGTTCCTCCCCAGCCGTGGGGCAATGAAGAAACGGCACAGGGAGCGCTCAACCGGGCGCGAGCTGCCCAGCAGCAGAGCGGGGCGACCTTGGGCATTGGCTTCGAAGGCGGATTGTTGGCTGTCCAGGGTTGTACTTTTACCTGTGCCTGGTGCGCTATCCTCCGAGAGGACGGCATTGTGGGCATCGCCGGCGGCGAGAGTGTCCTGCTGCCGCCACAGGTCGCCGAGCGCGTACGCGAGGGACAGGAGCTGGGGCCGGCCATGGATGCCCTGACAGGGAAAAAGAACACCAAGCAGAAGGAGGGAGCCATCGGCATCCTGACCGGCGGTTGGTTGGACCGTCAGAGTGCCTATGAGCATCTCATGACGCTGGCCCTCGCCCGCCTGCTTGCCCCCGAATCCTATGAGTAGACGAGGCGCGACATGAGCGCAGGACAGCGCTACCCGATTCCGGCTGCGGAGACGCGCATCGAGATGCAGGTCCTGAATTCAAGATTCATCGCCACGGCTGCACCGGTCTTTGGCGTCGACCAGGCCAAAGCCTTTGTGGCGCGCATCCGCCAGGAGTTTTCCGACGCCAGCCACAACGTGCCCGTTTACCTGGTAGGTCATGGCGCCTCCGTTGTAGCCCATAGCAGCGACGATGGTGAACCGTCAGGAACTGCCGGCCGGCCGGCTTTGGCGGTTCTGCGGGGCAGTGGATTGGGCGACGTCGCAGTGGTCATCACCCGCTATTTTGGCGGTACCAAACTGGGGACCGGCGGATTGGTACGCGCCTACGGCGATGCGGTGCGGGCTGTACTTCAGGTCTTGCCCCGTGCGGAAAAGGTGGCAACCCATAGGGTCCTGATCGCCACACCCTACTCCTTCTTTGAACGCGTCCGGCTGGCCGTCGAGGCTCACCACGGCCAGATCCTGGATGAAGCCTTTGGTGCCGACGTTATGGTGACCGCGCGATTCGCCGTAGAACACACCCCGGCCTTCCAGCAAGCCCTTCAAGAAATGTCTCACGGGACACTCGAGGCGGAGATCATCGATACCGATGAGGCAACGATCATGCCCTTGCCAGCACCACCTGACGAGGCGGCAGCAATTTGACATCTACGGGCCGGCAGGGTACACTTCCAGCCGATGACACCTGTCGCGTACGTGTTGTTAGTGGTTGGCCTCACCGGCTTGGCCTGCCTCGGCTATCGCAGCGGCCAATTGTGGCTGGATGCAGCACAGCGGGACCTTGGACCGGGGGCGCGTGCGGCCTGGTCTCTGTGGGGGGCCCTGATGCCGGACCACGTATGGTGGCCGATACGCTTTGAGGCTATGTCCCAAGAGGAGCAAAGCCGGTTGCTGGAGAGCGAGACCCAAGCCCTTGGCGTGGAGCGCTTGGATAGCTTGTTGTGCCCGCTGTGTGGCGCCGAGATCCACAACGCGTGGGCTTTGACAGCAGACGGTCAGGCGAGGGTCGCGCCGGGACCCGTCCAGTGTCCGAGCTGCGATTTCCGGCTGGATGCTTGCCGTCACTGCGCCAGATTTCTTCCCGGGCCATCGCGAGATTGGGGACAGTCCGCCTGGACGGGAGCAGACATGACCTTTGGGCGTTGTGCCCACTACAAGAAGGTGCAATCGGTGGAACAAGCCTGCGCACCACAGATGGCGCAGAGACTGCGGCAGCGCGGCTATGATCAGATCCGCGCACCAGCAGCCATCATGGATAGCTATTTGCCTCTCGACTCATGCCGCGCCTTTGAGGTCGATCGCAGGCGCCTGCGGGCAAACAGGATCGCCTGGCCCAACGCCCGGTACCAGGCGCTATTGAGCATCCTGAGACCGCCGCTGGTGGTCGAAACACCGGCGCACGATGAGGAGCAGTGGCTGCTGTGACGGACCGTACCCGCGACACGAGGAACCCTGCATGAAAGCCAACAGCATCTTGAACGACGTCCTGGGCCCGGTCATGCGCGGCCCCTCCAGTTCTCATACCGCCGCCTCGTACCACATTGGGGCACTGGCGCGGTCCCTGCTGGGTGAGGCAGCAGCCAAAGCCCGGTTTGTATTCAACTCGGACGGCTCATGGGCCGAGGTCTACCGCCAGCAAGGCAGCGATCTGGGGTTCGCTGCGGGGCTGATGGGCTGGGCCATCACAGACGATCGCTTCTTACACGCCTTGGATGTGGCGGCCGCCCACGGCCTGGCCATCCAGTTTGCCGCAGAACCACTACCGCATGCGGACCACCCCAACGTGGTCGAGATCGAAATGACCTCGGTCGGCGGGCGATCTCTATCCTTGGTCGCCAAGTCAATCGGCGGCGGAGCGGTTCTGGTCACTCGCCTCGCAGATTGGCCGGTCCACCTGTCCGGCGATGCGCACGAGGTGTTGGTGGAGCTGGACCGGCAAGCTCAGCCAACCGTGCTCGAACTACTGGGCCAGTCTGGAAACGAGCTCCAAGCGCCCCAGACCCAAGCCCGAGGGTCTAAGGTACTGTTGCACCTACGGTACAGCACACCGTTGGCACCTGAGATCAAAGTCCAGTTGGAGACAATGCCAGACGTGCTCGAACTGTGGACAGCTGCTCCTGTGTTCTTTTCCCAGGAAGGGCGTCCGCTGTTCGCCAGTGCAGTCGAGATGGTCAGCCAAGCTGAGGCGCGGGACTGCTCGTTAGGTCAGATGGCGCTGGAGTACGAGTCGAGCTTGCTCGGCATTGCCAGCAGCGACGTCATGGCTGAGGTGCACCGCCGTTTTGAGGTCATGCGTGAAGCCGTACACCGCGGGCTAGGCACGGACCTGGCTCCGATGCAGTTGTTGCGGCCCAGTGCAGAGCAGATCTACCGTTCAGAAGCCGCCGGCCTTTTGGCAGCCGGTGGCCTACACACCAGAGCAGCGGCCCGCGCCCTGGCCGTGATGCACGTAAATGGTGGCATGGGTGTCGTTTGCGCTGCACCCACCGCTGGTTCGGCGGGCACCATCCCAGCCGTGGCGGTCACGCTGGCCGAGGAGATGGGACTGGGTTCCGACGAGATCGCACGGGCTCTGCTGGCTGCAGGCGCTGTGGGCTTGATCGTAGCCAACCGCGCAACCTTTGCCGCCGAGGTCGCGGGGTGCCAGGTCGAGATCGGAGCCTCGGGTGCAATGGCAGCCGCCGCTGTTGTCGAAGCAGAAGGCGGCCCCGCCCGTCAGGCTGCCGATGCCGCGGCCATCGCCTTTCAGAACACGATGGGGTCCGTCTGCGACCTGGTGCAGGGTATCGTTGAGATTCCCTGTCACACTCGCAATGCTGTGGCTGCGTCGAGCGCCTTTGTCTGTGCCGACCTAGTCCTGGGTGGATACACCAATCCCATCCCGCTGGATGAAACAATCGATGCGGTTTATGCCGTGGGCAAGATGTTGCCACGCGAACTGAAGGTCACGGCCCTGGGCGGCCTGGCCCAGACACCCTCGGCCCTGGCCATGCCACGGCTACGAGCGGAGCCGGACTAGGGTCAGAGGGAATCGCAGGCAAATAGGCTACAGAGGTAGGGAGTGCTTGGTATGGTGAAGAAACTTGATCAGATCTTGGTCGTCGATCTGGAAGCAACATGCTGGGAAGACGAGCCGCCAGAAGGCGAGGAATCAGAGATCATCGAGATCGGCTTGTGCGTACTGGATGTGACAACAGGCCAAAGGCTGGACAACCCCAGCATCATTGTGCGGCCTGTGCATTCGACAGTGAGCGCCTATTGCACCGCCCTGACAACCCTCACCCAAGAGGAGCTGGAGGCAGGCATCACGCTGGAAGCGGCAGGCCAACTACTCCAGGAGGGCTACGGGTCGAAGCAACGGCTGTGGGCTAGCTACGGTGACTACGACCGCTGGATGTTGCAACAGCAATGCCAGGCGCAGGGAGTCGACTACCCCTTTGGCCGCAGTCACATCAATGTCAAGAGCCTGTTTGCCGCCATACAAAACCTTGAACACGAGATCCCTCTGGACGAAGCGATGGAACAACTGGGGTTCCGGTTGGAGGGAACGCATCATCGTGGCGGAGACGATGCTTGGAACATCGCCCGCATTCTCAGTCACATCCTTCTCAAAGCGCGGCAGTAGTGGGATCGCCACCATCACCTAATGAGGAACTGTACCATGATCTACGATTTTGACCGCATCATTGACCGACGTGCCAGCGAAAGCGTCAAATGGCACAGGTACGGGGATGAAGTACTGCCCCTATGGGTAGCCGACATGGACTTTGTTTCGCCCGAACCCGTGATCCGGGCTTTGCGCGAGCGAGTAGATCATGGCATCTTTGGTTATCCCCAGGAACTGCCCGAGCTGCGGCCCGTCATTGCCCAGCAGCTGAAACAACTCTACGGCTGGCAGGTCGACGTGGAGGCACTCGTCCTCTTGCCGGGCGTCGTTACCGGCTTTAACCTGGCGACGCAGACGGTCACCTCGCCAGGTGACGGCCTACTGGCTCAGACACCCGTCTACTACCCGATCCTGCACGCCCCCGGCAATGCCGGATGTACGCTCGAGCAGATGGAGTTGACACGCCGGCCTGACGGCCAGTATGAGATCGACTTTGATCTCTTTGAGGCAGCGATCTCGGACCGGACCCGGATCTTTATCCTGTGCAACCCCCATAATCCAGTGGGGCGTGTCTTCACCCAGGTCGAGTTGGAGCGGATGGCTGAAATCTGCCTGCGGCATGATGTGTGGCTCTGCGCCGATGAGATCCATTGCGATTTGGTGTTTCCAGGTCACCCGCACACCCCCATCGCCACACTAGCCCCCGAGATCGCCCAACGCACCATCACGCTGATGGCCCCCAGCAAGACCTACAATATCGCGGGATTGAAATGTTCGGTCGCCATCATCGAGAACGCAGAGCTCCGCAAAGAGTTCCTGGCGGCACAGCGTGGCCTCGTCCCTTGGGTAAACCTGTTAGGCCAGGTTGCGGCCCTGGCCGCCTATCGCCATGGAGGGGAATGGCTGCAGCAAGTCCTGGACTACATGGCCAGCAACCGCGACTTTGTGATGGATTATGTGAACAAAAATCTGCCCGGCTTGCACATGGCCCAGCCGGAGGGCACCTATTTGGCCTGGCTCGACTGCCGGGCGGCAGCGCTGCCGGAAAGCCCTCACAAGTTCTTTTTGGAGGAAGCCAAGGTGGCCGTGAACGATGGGGCGGTCTTTGGACGAGGCGGCGAGGGTTTTGTGCGCCTGAATTTTGGCTGTCCACGCGCTACCCTTCAAGACGCGTTAGCTCGGATGGAGAGAGCCCTGGCGGAGAGACAGTGAGCTGACATTTGGTGCAAGGGGGCAGCATGGAATCGACTGCGCATGAGCCGGACCACACCTACGAGCCGACAGCCGGCCAGGTAGCAGAATCTGGCTCAGTCCAGATCTCAAACCCCTGGCTCTGGCGTCCATATCTGATCGTGTTCATCTCCAGTGGCTGTGTCATGATCCTGGAGCTTGTTGCCGGCCGGATCATCGCCCCCTATGTTGGCGTCTCACTCTATACGTGGACCAGCGTCATCGGCGTGGTCCTGGCCGGCATCAGTCTAGGAAATTTCCTGGGTGGTTGGCTCGCCGATCGCTATGCTTCGCTCCGGCTGCTGGGCACGATTTTCGTGCTTGGCGGACTATCGTCCTTTGGCATCCTTGCCGTTGATGCGCTGGGCCGGCTCACGCCTGGCGACTGGCCCATCGTCCTCGAGATTCTGGTCCTGACGGCAGCGTTGTTCTTCGTTCCCAGTCTGGTTCTGGGCGCTATTTCGCCGATTGTCGCCAAGCTGGCAGTGCGTGACCTGAACAAGACCGGGATGACCGTCGGCAAGATCTACGCGGCAGGTACAGTGGGGAGCATCGTCGGGACCTTTGCGACAGGATTTGTCCTGATCTCGTGGTTTGGGACGCACGTCATTGTCTGGGGAGTCGCCTTGGTGCTACTAGGGCTCGGCTTGTTGTTTTTGCTAGGCAGGCACTGGCCCTGGATGCTGCTGGCGGTTCTGACCTTAAGCGGGGGCACGGCGTGGGCCGCTCAGCAGGGATGGTTGCAGAGCCCTTGTACGCGCGAGACCGACTACTTCTGCATCAAGGTCAGGGAAGAAGAGCGCGATGGCCGGCCCGTCCGCGTGCTGATTCTCGACCGGTTGGTACACAGTCACACGTCACTGGATGATCCGACCCAGTTGGTGTACGGCTACGAAAAAGCCTACGCCGAGGTCGCGGCCTACCGCAGCCAGCAGGATGACCACCTGCGGGCCCTCTTCATCGGCGGTGGCGGCTACACCTTTCCGCGCTACATGGAAGCCGTCTATCCCGAAAGCGACATCGACGTAATCGAGATCGATCCGGGCGTCACAGAGATAGCACACGAGCTGTTGGGACTGAGCCGCGACACCCAGATCACAACATACAACGAGGACGCTCGCACATTCTTGGAGCGCGAACCCACCAGCCGCTACGACCTCATCTTGGGCGACGCCTTCAATGATTTCTCCGTACCCTATCACTTGACCACCAAAGAGTTCAACGATCGAGTGCAGGCCTGGCTGGAAGAGGACGGCCTCTACGTGGTAAATATCGTCGACGGGCCGCGCGGTGATTTCCTACGGGCCTACGTCCACACCTTGCGCCAGAGTTTTGATCACGTCTACCTGGCCCCCACGCTAGAAACCTGGCGTGAAGCGTCACGCAGCACCTTTGTACTGGTCGCCAGCGACGCACCGCTGGTTCAGGGCCGGTTGTTGATGGTGGATGGCGGCGACGGCGTTGCGGCACTGGGCCAGCAGTTGCTCAGCGAGGAGGAAGTGGATGGGTTGTTGGCATCAGGGCGGACGGTGCTGTTGACGGACCAGTACGCACCCGTCGACCAGATGCTGGCACCCGTCTTCCGAGAAGAAGTGCCCAGGTGAAAGTCAGCCCTGCCAACAATCAAGCCAACAGCGGACGGGCAGGGAAGAAGTGTGGAACGGACAAGTGTATAGACAGGCATCCGCTCACAGCCGGCCCAGGTTCATTGTTCGGAATTCGTTCCAGACATAGGCCAGGGTGGTCCACCACCGCTCACGGCCAATACAGCGGAAGTAGGGCGGCCGGAGCGCAAGGATGCGGTCACCGATCCGGTAGCGGGGTAGAATCGGAGTCGATACAACCAGACTGCCCATCTCACGGGGACGCATCTCATGCAACATCTTGATACCGGACCGCGTTTCCACTTCGAGGAAGAAGAGATCGTAGTTGGGAACCCAGGCCCGCCGCTCGTCCATCTGCTGGCCGAACATGCCCTCGGTCGCCCCGTAGATTTCGCGGATCACCACCCGCCCGTAGAGAGCCCGGAGGGATTCGGCATGGACCGTATTGATACCCGGGGCACTGCCCAAGGTCATGATCTGTGTTTGCCACAGATCCTTGGGATAGACCCGGTGGGCGCGGTGCAAGTAACGGCCAAATCGCTCCGCCGTGGTGACAACGCCGCCAACCAGTTTGACATTTTCGTCCTTGCACGCTTCATAGGCCAGGTCAAAGCGTGCATTCCAATCCCGTTCGGTCTTGCCGCCTCCGAGGGCATCGATCTCGTCCTGGCTTGGCACGGAGCGGATGGGAGTCTGGGCCGAAACGAAACGGGTGTATATCCCCGAGCTGTAGCCATACTCGAGATTCCGGTCGCCGACGCGCACAGTGCCCACAATGGAGGGGAAATTGAGGTTGAGATTGACACCCTGGAATAGGTCGAAGCGGCTGGTGGTGGCCACATAGTTCATCATGGCCCGGCCAGCACTGATGCGTAGCCGTAGGTCCGTGGCGGTCATGGGAATGAACTTGGACTCGCCCTTGGTTGTGCCGCGGGTAATGGCCCAACCCACCGGCTCCTCGGGCAGCAAGAGTCCGATGTCACCGGCCATGACCTGTTCGATGAGCGGCTTGTAGTCCTCGTAGGTGGCAACGGGGAAGGCCCGGCGGTAGTCTTCCACGGTCCGTACCTTGTCCGCGCCATGACGGGCACCATAGTCCGTCCGGGCATAACTCTGCAGCAGCTGGTTCAGCACACTCTGCTGGGTGGAAGCAGGATCACGGACTGCCTCGTGCCAAGGTTGGAGAAGCGCCTCCAGCTGTGCGGCTGGGGCTGGGGTTTGGCTATTGGTCACAGGCCTACCTCCTCACATTTTCCGCCCAAGTATAGCACAGGGATCTGGGGGAAGCAAGCCGTTGCAACAGAGATTAGGTATAGCGGCTGCAGAGCAGCCACAGACCATGGATCCAGGTACGACTAAATGGACAGAATGATGGATGACACGTACGACCCGTATAAGCCGCTGGCGCAGGTCCACTTCGCCGTGCTCGACGTGGAGACCACCGGCCTGAGCGCTGCGTACGGGCACCGGATCTGCGAAGTGGCTTGCCTCCGCGTCCAGGATGGTCTAGAGCTCAGACGTTTTGAGTCACTTGTCGACCCCGGACGTTCAATTTCGGCAGGTGCCTACCGCGTCAATCGCATTTCGGCCGAGATGCTGGTCGGCGCGCCCTTGTTCGAGGAAGTGGCAGCTGATTTGCTGGACATCCTGGACGGTGCGGTTCTTGTGGCGCACAACGCCCCATTTGATCTCAGCTTCTTGGCCGCCGAGTTCGACATGGCCCAGTTTCCACAGCCGGAGGGCCCAGTGGTAGACACCCTGGCGCTGGCGCGCAGGGCCTACAGCTTTCCCCGCAACAATCTAGAAACGGTGGCCAGCGCCTTGGGCGTGGATCGCACACCAACCCACCGCGCCATGAGCGATGTCCAAGCCACGCAGGCTGTCCTCGAGCAGATGTTGTGGGACCTCGATCGACGCTGGAACGTGACGATGCTGGACCAGCTCTTGGACTTTCAGGGTGGGCCTATCCCGTATCCTCACCCCCAAGCCCTACCCCTGCCACCCACGATCGCCGAGGCGCTAGACCAACGGAAACGCGTGCGCTTGCATTATGTCAACGCCAATGGACAGGAGAGTCAGCGGGTTGTCCAGCCCCTGCGTGTGAGCGTCCAGCGCGGACACCTCTACCTGCAGGCCCATTGTTATCAGGCAGGTGCCTTGCGCACCTTCCGCCTGGATCGCGTACTGGAAATGACGGTTGAGGATTGAAGGCGGTCGGGGCCAGCCTACAACGAACCGCCGGGAAGCAACGGTATTCCCGGCGGTTGTGGCGCGCCTGGAGGGACTCGAACCCCCAACCTACTGATTCGAAGTCAGGCGCTCTATCCATTGAGCTACAGGCGCACAATACTTCTCGAGTATACCATACCTGGTGCAAAACACAAAATGCCCACCAATTCTGTGCAATCCTGGTGACTTTGCCCTGGCAGCAGGGGCTGGCTCCGATGCCCATCCGGCTTGGACGCCGGTGCCTTTAATGGTACAATGGGTGCACGCGCCTAGAGGTGCAGCGGGCGGCCCTATGTCCCGTATGTGTCCCGTGTTTTCGATGCTGGAGCGAGGACCATGAAACACTCTGATCTGCGGGTCATGATCGTCGAAGATGACCCAGACATGATAGACCTGCTAGGCCTGATCCTCAAACGGGGTGGCTACGATCCAGTTCCGGCGCTGGGAGGGCGAGCTGCCCTGCACAAACTGCAGCAAGACCCCGTCGACTTGGTGCTGCTCGACCTCATGATGGATGACATGAACGGCTGGGAGGTGCTCGAAGCATTGCAGCGTGACGACTCACTACGGTCTATTCCAGTGCTCATTCTGAGTGCCAGGCACCAATTGGAAGATCCAGACCAAACAGAGAGCCACGCTGACTATTTTCAGGGGTATGTGGTCAAGCCGTTCTGGATGAACGATCTTCTGTCGTTGATCGGAAATGCGCTGGACTAACGGCCGGATCAAGATCAGACACCCACTGGCCGTGATCCAAAAGCATTCGCCGTCCCTTGCGTGTCAGTAGGCCCCGCCGTGCTCCTGTCTCTGACCCATCTTGGTGGTGCGATATCTTCCAGCCAACCCCTGACCTCCAAGGCTCGCATTCATCTAGGAGTCATGGGCTGTGGCGCTAGCCCGACTCGCCGGGAATACAGATCCACTGCGAGCCGCCGGTGACAGCGCAGGTTGTCCAAACCCCGGCTTGAAGCAGGGTGGAGTCGCCCCGGGGTCGAGAAAGGCCTTGCTTTTTCGGACCAAGTGGGGTAGAATACTCCTGACTGGAATATGGAAAGGACACTATGGACGAACAACTACTGCGTACTATCCGGAAGCGCCTAGAAGGGGGCAAGCTGCCGTGCAGCCAGGCACACGCTGCCGCCCAGGAGCTGGGCATAGAGCCGCTGACCGTGGGAGAAGCGGCCGATGAAGCGGACATCCGCATTTCTCGTTGCCAATTAGGTCTATTTGGATATGGCCCCAAGGCCGAAGGCAAACACAAGATTGTGCAACCCATGGGCACGGTGCCAGAGCTACTGGCCCAGAAGCTAAACGAACAGGCCGGCCCGGACGGCATCACATGCCTATCCATTTGGCAGGTAGCAGACGAACTCGGCTTCCAGCGCATCGAAGCCAGCAGCGCGGTGGAGGCCTTGGGTCTAAGAGTCTCACGCTGCCAACTGGGTTGCTTTCCCCGCCCCTAGAGAGGCTGTTCAGCATTGCCCTATCGTGATGATTTCGGTCGAGCCATCAACTACCTCCGTGTTTCGGTCACCGACCGATGCAATTTACGCTGCATCTACTGCATGCCTATCGAGGGCGTGGAGAAGCAGATACACAGCGAGATTCTCCGGTATGAAGAATTGGCGCTCATTGTTCGCGCCGCCGCTCAATTAGGTATTGGCAAGGTACGCCTCACCGGGGGAGAGCCCTTGGCCCGCCTGGGCCTGACCGAGTTCGTGCGGATGATCGCCAGCACGCCCGGCATTGACGACCTATCAATGACCACCAACGGCACGCTATTGGCACGTCACGCCACAGCACTGGCGGAGGCAGGGCTGCAGCGGGTGAATATCAGTCTCGATACGCTCAGAGCTGACCGCTTCCAGCGGATCACCCGTCGAGGTCGCCTCCAGGATGTCTGGGCGGGGATTGCGGCTGCCCAGGCTGCTGGCCTGACCCCCATCAAGTTCAACATGGTCGTTATTCGAGGACTCAACGACGATGAGGTGGTCGACTTTGCACGCAAAACCATTACGGACGGGTGGAACGTTCGATTTATCGAGCTGATGCCGATTGGCGCCAACGTCGATTGGGCGGGCGATGGGACGGTTTCCATCCCTGAGATCCGGGCCCGAATCGAGGATCAAGTTGGCTCCTTGCAGCCGATCCATGGTCCAACCGGCAACGGACCGGCACGCTATCACCAGTTTGCGGGGGCTCAGGGCAGCGTGGGCTTTATCGGCGCGCGAAGCGAGCACTTCTGCCATGAGTGCAACCGCCTGCGGTTGACAGCCGATGGGCGGTTGCGTCCCTGTCTCATGAGCGACAAAGAGATCGACCTGAGAGAAGCGATCCGGGGGGACAAAGATACCGAGACGGTGAAATCTCTGCTGGCTGAGGCGATCCGGCGCAAGCCTTTGAGCCATCACTTGAACGAGGCCATAGCCCCCCGCGACCGGACGATGGCCCAGATTGGGGGGTAAGCCGTCCACAGATACCGTCCAGCGCGCTGCCGGCTCACCACCGGCCTCGGCTGAGATGGGGATGGGAGTGCAGGTATGCCCAAGAAACTAACACACCTGGATGCTGAGGGACGGGCACGTATGGTCGATGTCGGCGCCAAGCCCGACACGGAGCGAGTAGCGGTGGCGCGAGCCCGCATCACCATGCAGCCAGCGACACTGGCTTTGATCGAGGAAGGGTCGATGCACAAGGGAGACGTCCTTGCGGTGGCCCAGATCGCCGGTATCCAAGCCGCCAAACGAACCTCCGAGCTGATCCCGATGTGCCATTCCCTACTGTTGAACCAGGTGACCGTCGATCTAGTACCGGCTGAAGGTGAGGAGACGGCTTGGATCGATATTGAGGCCACGGCGCGTACAACGGGCAAGACCGGGGTCGAAATGGAAGCCATGACGGCAGCCAGTGTCGCCGCGCTGACGGTCTATGATATGTGCAAGGCTGTCGACCGGGGGATGTCCATCACCAGCGTGCGTTTGGTGCACAAGAGCGGGGGCAAAAGCGGCACGTGGAACCTGGAAGAGTAGGCATCGATCCTCGCCAAACAGTGCAAGGCACCTGCAGCACCAGGATTCGGGAGAGAGTATGAGTCAGGAAGGAACCATCCTAGCGGTTTGCACCAGCGACCGCAAAGGCATTCGCAAGCAAAATGTCAAACAGGCTGAACTGCGACCCGATTGGGGTATTGTCGGGGATGCTCATGCGGCCAACTGGCACCGCCAGATCAGTTTACTGGCCTGGGAGAGCATCGAGAAGATGCGCGCCCTGGGGCTGAATGTAGCCGAGGGTAGCTTTGCCGAGAACATCACCACTGAGGGCCTGAATTTGGTGGACCTACCGGTGGGCACCCACCTACGCCTGGGAGAGGCCCTGGTGGAGGTCACACAGATCGGCAAGGTTTGTCACGATCGCTGCGCCATCTACCACCAGGCTGGCGACTGCGTCATGCCACGCGAAGGGATCTTTGTCAAGGTACACGAGGGTGGCCAGGTTACAGTTGGCGATCCGATCCAAGTTCTAGACTGAGCCCCTGCCCCGGGCTATGGCTGGCCCCGCTAACCACGGTCCAAGTCGTACATGTCGCTCATCACGCAGAGAAGATCTGAATAGAGAGGTAAACTGCATGTCACGGATCGCCTATTTTGACTGCTTCTCGGGTGCCAGCGGCGACATGCTGCTTGGTAGCCTGTTGGATGCTGGACTCGGTCTTGAACAGCTGGAAGCCGACTTGGCCCACCTTGAGGTGACCGGTTACAGTCTGGGAGCGCGACGTGTGACCCGTCACGGGCTGACCGGCACGCAGTTTGAGGTCCAGTTGGCTGAGGACGAACGACCGGCGCGCACAATGCCGGCCATTGAGCGCATCATCGGCAGCAGCGATCTTGTCCCTCGCATCAAAGAACGAAGCCTGGCCGTCTTCCGGCGCATCGCCCAAGCCGAGGCTGCCATCCACGGGACAACTCCGGATCAGGTTCATTTTCACGAGATTGGCGCTGTCGACAGTCTGGTGGACATTGTCGGTTTCATTTGCGGACTGGAGCGGCTGCGCATCGAAACAGTCTACAGTTCACCCCTGGCCATTGGTGGCGGGACGGTGATGACCGAACATGGGCGGCTACCGGTCCCAGCCCCTGCCACGTTGGCCCTTCTGGCCCAAGCGAACGCGCCGACTATGCCAAAGGCGGTCCAGACCGAAATCCTGACCCCCACCGGTGCAGCGCTCCTGACCGAGGTTGCAACCTTTCGGCGCCCAGAGATGGCGATCGAGAATGTGGGGTATGGCTTTGGCAGCAAGGAACTCACGACCGAAGAGGGTTCTGAACCGGGAGTACCCAACGCCCTGCGCGTCTGGATCGGTGCTCCCCTGGCGCAAGGGACCCTTGCGCCAGGCAAGACCGCAAGCCGGGACGCCCCTCCTGCCGCGGCATCCGCTGGCGGGGATGAGGTAGCCCTGCTGGCCTGCAACCTGGATGATGTCAGCGGCGAAGTGCTGGGCTACTGCATGGAGCGACTGTTCGCAGATGGTGCTCTGGATGTCTGGTTCACACCGATCCAGATGAAAAAGAACCGGCCCGCCACGCAAATATCCGTGCTCGCCCGTCCAAAGGATGCAGACCGGCTGGCGATGCTCTTGCTGCGCGAGACCCCCACTTTGGGCGTACGCCGCCAGATTCTGACGCGCACCAAAGCAGACCGGGAGATACGGAAGGTCGCCACCCCCTGGGGGCCGGTACGCGTCAAGGTCAAGGCTGTGGCTGGCCAGACCGCAGCTGCCTCCCCCGAATATGAGGACTGCGCCCGTCTGGCCAGCGAAGCGGGCGTGCCCCTATCCGAGGTGATGGAGGCCGCCCGAAGTGCCGCCCAGATGACTGACTATCCCGGTTGACGAGCAAAACGCAAAGCAAGCACCTGCTCCGTTGCCGGTACAACCCGCGCATTGTGACTCGGCCGCTGGCCACAGACCCACAGGATGCCCGTTTCCCCCACCAGCAGCGGCCAACGATCTCTCAGTATCCAGGGCACCTTCTGGTTGGTGAAAAAATCGGCCAGCTTGACGGTGTGGCCCTCCATGCCCAAGGGCGGAAAACGATCACCAGGGCGACGGGGACGGAGCCAGAGGTCAGTGCCCGTAGCCCGGAGATCGAGGTAAGCCCGCCAGCGGTCCACGTTCTGCGACCATTCTTCGGCTAGATGTCGCTGTGCCAAGACCTCCGTCTCGAGCACCCAGTCCGTTCCGTGCACCAATGTTTCTCCGGGACAAGCAACCGCTATGCGCTCCATTCCCACAGGTAACAACGGCAAATCAGGAACCCGTTGCGGTGCATGCGCATCCGCGACAGTGAACCGATCGTAGCCAACGGTGAGCATGAGCCCTTGTGGCAGCGTGCACTGATCCCCCGTACTGCCATCTCGGACGACACGCAGCGCGTTCTCCACGTGGACAAAATTGATGTTGCGCAACGATCGTCGCAGGAGATGAATCGCCTCACGGATGGTGGAACGCTGCAGACTGGTTGGCAAGCTGCGCCAGCCTGCCAGATCAAAAACCAGGCGATGCCTGCTCTCCTCGAGCACGATGGAGGGCCAGGTCTCTTCCAGCAACGAACGCAGCAAGGCATAATCATCGGCGACGACCCGGGCCGAACGCCGGATCACTTCCCGTACATTGGGATTATGTTCAGCTAGTAGCGGGAGAACCTCATGACGCAACCAGTTGCGGAAGAACGTTGTATCCAGGTTGGACCGGTCAAACCGGGGTTCCAGGTCATAGTAGTCACAGTAGGCTAGGATCTCCTGCCTGGTCACTTCCAGCAGAGGCCGGATGAGGGGTAGAAATTCGCGTTCCGGGGCCGGAGATGGGGATGGGGATGGCAGCCCTGCCTTCTCCGCCAGTCGATAATCGCCCACAGGCGTGACCGGTAGCATACCCCGCAAACCGGCAAGCCCTGAACCGCGCAGCCAGTGCATCAACACGGTCTCGGTCTGGTCGTCGGCATTGTGCCCTACAGCGATGGCCTGTCCTCCGACCTGGCGGGCGACGCGCACCAGAAACGCATAGCGCGCATTGCGGGCTGCCTCCTCCACCGCGAGCCTGTGCTCGCGCGCCAGCGCCGGCGCATCGATCCGTTCGATAGAATAGGGCAGGCGCCAGTCCTCTGCTAGCGACCGGACAAAGTCCGCATCGGTGTCCGCATCCGCTCCGCGCAGACCGTGGTGGAGATGAGCAACGTGCAACGACAGCGCATACTCACCCTGCAGCCGGCACAGGGCATGCAGCAGACACAGAGAGTCGGGCCCACCCGACACGCCAACCACGACGGTCTGGTCATGGGACAGAATATCATGATCCTCGATCAGCTGTCGAACCTTGTCCAATACTCGAGTCATCGGCCTCCAGTGTAAGGTCCAGCTGCGTTCCCAGTCCGACTGTCCAGCCTACGCCCATTATACCACAAGACTCGTCATCATGGGCTAGTCATGTGCTTGCACTTCTACTCATCCAGGGGCTTGATCGTGGTCTCGACATGGATGCCGCGACGGGCCAGCTCCTCGACAAACAGATCGGGCGGAACCGCAATCTCCACGGGAGCTGCGCCCCGTGGCGTCTGGCCGCGCGCCATCATCTCAGCGACGATGGCCCCATCCCAACCGGTCGTGCGCTCCATGGCGGTGAACCCCGTCTCTTCGTCGTACACATCCATCAGATCGAGGATCACCTCGGTTGGTTGTCCCCCTTTCAGACCTGTGGCTCGCACCCGGACCACGACCACATCCTTGTCACCGGCAAAGGTAACCATTGGCTCAAACAGGGCATGGAATAGCTGCCGCGGTACGACCTGTTGGTTGCCAACGGCTACGGGATCCATTCCCCATAGTCCGAGGTCATAGAACGCGCGCAGTTGGGCGAAATGTCCCGGGTAGCGGACGGTTTTGTTTTGGATGGTCTTGAGTTTGCCCTCAAAGGTCCACGGCATGGTCGAGACCCCTCCGCCGGTGGTAAAGGCCTCAAGCCGGCCAACCGGCGGCGGAAAGTCGATTTCTTCCAGTTCAGCCATGGTGGGCACCACGGTCGGCTTGCCATCCCGCAGGAACACGGGGGATTCGGCATACTCGTTGGTCAAGCCAGCGATATTGAAGGTAAGCAAATAGTTCCAAGGCGGTCGCGGCTCCTGGGGTAGCCCGCCATCCCACATGCATACTTCTTCGGGCTCATCCAGCTGGCGCATGGCATAGACCATGAGCGTGGTACCCATTCCCGGCACCTGCCCACAGTCAGGTATGACGCTGATGCCAGCGGCCCGGGCCTCTGCGGCCAGGCTCAATTGTTGGCGCACAAGATCGGTATTGCCGCCCAGATCGCACATACTGGCGCGCGCCTGGATGGCTGCCCGGGTGATGTCTAGATTGTAGTAATAGGGCACCGCGCTCAAGAAGGCATCAATGCCGGTCAAGGCTGCGACGACCGCCTCCGAGTCGGTCACATCCAGTTGCACGGCGCGGGCTTTGCCCGTGCCAGTCAAGTCATTCACGCGGGCAGCTGCTGTCTCGGCAACGTCTAGTGCATAGTCGGCCAGAACGACACTGTCCGCATCGCCACGTTTGATCATATCATAGGCGCAGGCTGTGCCCTGTCGGCCTGCGCCCAAAACTGCATATCGGTATCCCATATTCCTCCCCCTGGTATTTCACAAAAGAGGGCTCCCCTGCAGAACCATGGCCAGGAGAGCCCCCCTTGCGAGTGTGTACCTCAGACTGGGCTAGGCGCCCACGAGCCTTTTGGCCACAACCACGGCATTGGCTGCATCTTCGGCAAAGCCATCAGCACCAATCTCGTCGGCCCAGCCCTGGGTAACAGGTGAACCCCCAACCATCACCTTGACCCGATCGCGAAGTCCTGCCTCCGATAGATGCTCGATGACGGTTCGCTGGTGGAGCATGGTGGTTGTCAGCAAAGCAGACAGGGCCAGGATATCGGCGTCGTACTGGCGAACCTTGGCCACAAATTCTTCAGACTCGACGTCGATGCCGACATCAAAGACCTCGAAGCCGTTGGCCGCCAACATAGAACCAACCAATGACTTGCCAATTTCGTGGATATCGCCCTTCACAGTGCCCAGGACAACCTTGCCCAACACCTGGCGAGCCTGGCCCGCAGACTTGAGGGCAGGCTCCAGGACGGCCAAGGCGGCTTTCATCGCCTCACCGCCCAAGATCAGATCCGGCAAAAAGTACTCGCCGGTGGAATACAGTTCGCCGACGGTGTCCATGCCGGGGGTGAACCCTTGGTTGATTGCCTCCAGCGGCGGGATTCCCTCATCGAGCGCCTGCTGGGCGAGGGCCGCTGCTTCATCATCATCGCCGTCAATGACCGCTTGGGCCATTTTCTTGAACAATTCTTCAGACATGATGTTCTCCTTTTATGATTCCAAGCTGAGAGCCGGGAGTGCAGCAACCGAACCGGTTGCCACCCACTTCTCCGGCGCCCGGCTTCCTAGCGTATAGTGCGCTCTGGGAGCTTGTCCAGACCAGCGGCCTTGGCATGCCGGGTGGCGATCGATTCCAGCTCATTCACCACCGCCGGATCGAGCGGCAGCAACTCATAGTCCGCCATCAATTCCTGAACCCTTCGATGGGCCCGGGTGTTGATATCCAGCGCGCCTTTGTCGAACCAGGTCTGGCGGAAGTCACGATCGATGA
>JASFOV010000018.1:0-18461 GCA_050116355.1 Anaerolineae bacterium | reverse complement strand
CGGCTCCGATGGGTCTGGCACGACGAGGCGATCGACCACGATCTCGATGTCATGCTTCTTTGTCTTGGCCAGGCGTACACGCTCGGTAAGCTCAACGGGGACGCCGTCGATCCGGGCGCGTACGTAGCCATCGCTTTGGGCCTGGCCAAGTACGTCTTCGTGCGTGCCTTTTCGGCCCCGGACTACGGGCGCCAGGACCTGGAACCGGCTGCCGGACGGCAGTTGTGCGATTTGGTCCACGATCATCTGGGCCGACTGTGCATGGACCGGCCGGCCGCACTGGGGGCAGTGGGGCGTCCCGACCCGGGCAAACAGCACCCGCAGGTAGTCATAGATCTCGGTGACGGTACCCACTGTGGAGCGCGGGTTCTTGCTGACAGCCTTTTGCTCGATGGCGATCGCCGGGCTCAGGCCCCCGATAAAGTCCACCTTGGGCTTTTCCATCTGGCCCAGGAATTGCCGCGCATAAGAGGACAGGGATTCGACATAACGTCTTTGACCCTCGGCGTAGAGGGTGTCAAATGCCAGGCTGCTTTTACCGCTTCCGGATACCCCGGTCACGACGACCAGTTTATGGCGGGGCAGCGCCAGGTCAATGTCTTTGAGGTTGTGCTGCTGCGCGCCGCGGATGACAAGCTTATCTTGGTACATATCCTTCCTTTGTCCCCTCGCCAGAGTGGAGCCGGTCCACAGTAAATGCGGGTATACCCATCCCCCAGTATAGCGCCCAAATCTGCCAAGGTATGTCATGAATGCCTAGAATATTTGTTCGAATCTTGACGCGGAGTGGCGGGATTCTGTCTGCCGGTTCAGGCCGGCGCCACGTGTAGTGTAACACAACAGGCTCCCCGGGGGCAAATGCGCCGGGGAGCCTGGACCTAAGCCTGTTCTTCTAGGTGCGCCAGCCGGTGACCAGCCGCCGCCAGTTGAACGCTTCGCTAGACAACAGGTTGCCGGGACGGAAGAAACGTGCGGCGACCATGAGGAACAGGTACGTCGTCAAAGCCAGTCCGGCCAGGCTGGCCAGCGTCTGCCACAGGGGCACCGGTGCCACGGCCAGCCGGGTAACCATCGCGCTTGGGGCGCTCAGCGGAAAGAGGCTCATCACGACCGCAAAGGTGCCATCGGGTTCCTCCAGGAACAGCCGAGCAAACATCAACGTCGGCATCAGCGGTAGGATCAGGATCCAAATGGTCTGGCCTGCCTCCCGGGCGTTGGGCGAAATGGCGCCGATGGCCGCCATGATGGAGGCAAAGAGCAGGAAACCCAAGATCAGAAACAGGGTGGCCCACACCAAGAATCCAGGGGGAAAGTCGTATTGGGCCACGCTGAGCAGCTCGGCGCCCTTGTTGAGGATCAACAGCCCGCCGCCGACCCAGACGCCGACCTGCACCAGTGTGACCAGACTCATGGCCGCCAGCTTGCCGGCCATCATCTCGCGCGGATCCAGGCTCAGCAGCAACACTTCTACCGTGCGATTCTCCTTCTCGGCCACGACACTGCGCATCAGGTATTGGCTACCCATCACCAGCAAGAAGTAGAAGAGATAAGGCATCGCGCTGGCTACGACTTCGGCTAGGTCTTGGCGTTCTGCGCCGGTGCTCTCTGCTGGCGGGCGCAGGGCATGGTATTCTGCGCGGTTGCCTGGTACCGGGTTGCCCAGGGCAGCTAGCACTTGCCTGTCGCTGACCAAGTTATAGTCGATCAGATAGGGTAGCATCCATTGGTTTTCGCTTCCGAACGCGACGCCCATGTCCCTTCCACTCTGCAGGATATGAAAGTCTTGGTCATAGACCGTCACCTGTCCCGTCGACACGTAATCGGCTGGGATGCGGACGTACTGCGCGATTTCGCCATCTTCCAGAGCGGATCGCGCACTGGCCTCGTCACTGAAGGGGATGAACGCCCCACTAGGCAGATCCGGTGGTATCTCGGTGATGATCCCCGCTTTATCCACCAGGCCCACGGCAGTTACAAGACCCGCATCACTTGTATTCGTTCCTTCTGTACTCTCATTGCTGGTCGCTGATCCCAGATCACTTTCCTGCACGATATAGTATGCATTGACCAATATGAGAAAGACGGGCATGAGCAGGGTCAAGATCCAGAAGGACCACTGCCGGAAAGTCACTCCCACGTCATGTTTGATCACTTGCCAAATCTTGCGCATAATGGATGTCTCCTACCGGGCCCGGACGGCCTCGACGGCTCCCCGGAAGGTGAGCGGTTTGCCGTAGCGCAGCATACCAGCCCGAAACACGCGGGCGGCGACCCATACCATGGCCAACGCTGCGGCCACTAGAATGACCCAACTCACTATTACCTGCCACATGGGCACCGTGCCCAGGCCCCAGCGCATGGATACCGTCAGAAATGAGGAGGGCGGAAAGAAGGTGAAGAACAGGAACAAGGGATGGCTTGGATCCTGAAACAGGACCGGCACCAAAAAGATCGGCAGCATGAATACCAGGTTCAGCAACCCTGCCACCTGTTGGCCTTGTTGTAGCTCCGTCACTGAGGCGCCGATGGCGATCATGATGGCCGAAATCAGCGCGTACGCGGGCAAAAAGAACAGCACCATGAGGGCCAAGTAGTCCCAGGGCACCGTCGCCTGCTGCAATTCAGGGATGTACGGTGCTGCGACAAGCAGGCTGATCACCGCAGCGGCGACATAGATGGCCAGCTGCGATAGCGACGCGGCCAGCAGACCCGCCGCCTTGCCACCGATCATCTGCACCGGGGTCACCGATGTGACCATGATCTCCATGGTCCGGTTCTCTTTTTCGTTGGCCACAATGCCGAGCATGTAGCCGGCGCCTATCATCGTCGCAAAGAAAAAGACAAACGTCGCGACAAAGGGCAGGATCAGGTTGATGATATTCTCCTCACTGAACTCCCGCCCACTGCTCAGATCCTGCACAGTGATACTCGGTCCCTCGAACAGCCGCTGTTGCAGCTCGCCGGGCAATGAGGCCAGGAGGTTCACTCGCACAAAGTCGTCAAAGTCGCCCCAAACATCGTTGCTGGGTGGCTCCTCCAGGAAGTACAGATCGCTCTCCAGTGTCTGCACATAGTCGGGCGGCAGAACAAAGACAGCTTGGACCTCTTCCCTCTCCAGGGCTTCGAGCGCCGTTTCTTCGTTGGTGTACTCGCGTATCTCGACGCGTGAGCCACCAGCGGGTAGCGAAGCCTGCTGGCTGATGTCTAGCGTCCCGGAGTGATCGACATAGCCCAAAGGCGACCGGTCTTGACCCATACTCTCCACAACGACCACCAAGGCAATGAGGGCGATGATCCCTAAGGGGATCGCCACGGTGCCGATGATAAAGCCGCGCCGCATCACGGTACGCCGGTATTCATGTCTGGCCACGAGCCATAGACTACGCATGGCTGGCCTCCAGTTTCGCTGCCCCGTTCTGTACGACATGGATGAAAATGTCGTCCAGCGATGGCTCTGCCAGCTCGAACCGCTCGATCCGAACGTTTTTCCGGGCAGCGAGCGTGCGCAGGACCTCCTGCGGGTTCGTACCAAGCTCCAGCGCGAGGTGCCACGTGCCATTCTGGTGGCGCGTTTCCAGGACACCAGGGATGTCGCTCAAGTCACCTTGACCCTCAATGGTGACGGCATTTCCGGCAAAGTTGCGCTTGATCTCATTCACCGCTCCATAGAGCACCGAGTACCCCTCATCGATCAGAACGATGCGGTCGCATAGCGCCTCTACCTGGTACATCTGGTGGGTTGACATCAAGACCGAGTGGCCGGCTTGACGCTGTTCTTCCAAAATCTGCTTGACCATTCGCGTGCTCAATGGATCCAAGCCCGAGAAAGGTTCATCGATCACGACCAAGTCCGGCTCGTGGAGCAGGGTGGCAATGATCTGGGCTTTCTGTTGCATGCCCTTGCTGAGCTCCTGCACCTTCTTTTCACGATGAGCGTCCAGTTCCAGTCGCTCCATCCAGGGGCCCAGACGGCTGCGCGCTGTCCTCTCATCCATCCCTTTCAGGGAGGCAAGATAGACCAGTGTCGGCTCCAGCTTCTGATCCTTGTACAGCCCCCGTTCCTCGGGCATATAGCCGATACGCCGCTTGCGGGGCGCATCCAGCGTCCCGCCAAAGATGCGGACCTCCCCGGCATCCGGCCGGAAGATGTCTAGCATCATGCGGATCGTGGTTGTCTTGCCGGCCCCGTTGGGGCCCAGCAGCCCAAAGATCTCGCCGGGCTCGACCGTGAATGACACATCAGCTACTGCTTGCGTCTTGCCAAAACGCTTAGCCAAGTGGGAAACCTCGACCATACTCATTTGCAGCTCCTCCTCGTGGGGCCTCTTTTCATGCCGATCTGTGGGCCAGATGGGCCCCTGAAAACACGATCAACGTCCCAGCGCCGTCCTGCTGGGCCCCTGTTTCTCTGCCGCGATCTCATGTACCGCTGCCCAATGGCGGTCAACGGATGCGTCTGCGTTACGAGCGTGCCTCCAGCGTCTGCCGGATGGCGCGGATCTCGGTCAGGATTGCACCCAGGGAGAAATCCTGTCCTTCGGACCCTACGCTCTCCATCTCGGTTTGCGTGGGGCTCATCGCGACCCGGAAGCGCCGCAGCTCCTGGGCCACGTTGGTGTACGCTTCTGCCACATCGCCCAACCCGACCAGGCTCTCCTCCGCCCCCTTCGTGCCACTCATCCCTGCGGTCTGGATGTTTAGCGTGCCTAGCCCCAGCAGACGATCGAGGACATCGCGCTTGACCGTAATGTTGGTCACCGTGCGGTAGGGGACGTGTTTCACCGATTTGGTCCAAATGCCGGCGCGCACTACCACCTCGTCGGCCTCGATCTCATAGCGCAGACTGCGGTAGTACGGTCCCGCCAGCAGCATCGCCAGCAGCCATGCGGCAGAAACCACTGCCACCGGGATCACAACGGTCAGCGGGATGCCGGGACTGCTTGCCTGTCGATCCTGCTCAATGATGAGGGCCAGCAGCAAGCTACCCAGTAGCACCGCCAGCGCGACGATGGTGATGACCAAGCGCATTCTCGTTGAGTACCTACGGTCCGGTCTAATTGCTTGACTTTGCATCTTTTCCCCTCCTATGGAGATGGCGTTTAACCCTGCCCTGATCCTACCACAAGCCACAACCCGGTTAAAGACCAAATCCTCCCATTAACCTGACAGTGCCATCTGGTTTACCGTCTGGCGTCTGGTGGTGCCGGCTGCCATTGGATTGTGCAGATGCCAAGGCCTACAGGTTCGGCGCTTGCCGGTCAGCCCGGGTCACATACGTCAAACAAGGCACAAGCCAGCTGTGCCCTGTTGGTTCTCTATTCTGCTATCCTACAGAGAGCTGGCCACCAGCTAGATCTCACACAGTCGAGCCCTTTGGAAGCGGGCCATCACGATCAGGAGCAACCCGGCGTTGGCCGCGATCAGAATCGCTGTGATGGCTGCCATGATCTGCAGCAGGTCGACGGACAGCCACTGCTCCAGGATTGCCCGGCCATTGGGGATCACGCTCAGCAGGAGCATGGGTACTATCTGCAGTACCATCAAAGGCACGAGGAGGATGGAGACGAGTGCCTGCTGTGCGCCCTGGGTGCTTTTGGCTCGTAGCGAGACCAAGATACCCAAGTTTGCCATGAGACACGATAGCAGAAGGCTGAGTGCCACGTTGGATAGCAGGACATCCAGTCGGTACATTTGCAGTTCGCCGGTCCAATGAAAGAGGTTGGCCACCATGAGGCCGACCAACAGCGATGCCAGTGTCATCCCCCAGCCGACGCCAATGGCCAGTGTCAGTTTACCGAACAGGATAGCTCGATCCGGAAGACGGCTCGCCAGCAGGGTTTCCAGTGTGTGTCGCTCGCGTTCGCCGGCGAATGACTCAGGGATCGTGAAGCCAATCAGGATCAATGGCACGATCAACGAAGCCATCAGCGACCAGGCCGCATCCAACCAACCTTCTCCCAATTGTATCGGGGCCAGGATGGCCACCATGGTCACGGGCACGATCATGGTCAGGATGGCCCTCCAGCGGCTGCCCTGGATCCGTAGCAATCCTTTGCGCTCCTTCCACATCACAGTCAATAGATCTTCCAGCATCAAGCTGCCTCCTGCGCTGGCTGCGACTCTTCGTTCACCAGGGTCAAAAAGACCTCTTCCAGACTTGCTTTGCCCCGTTGCACCTCTGCCACATCGGCGCCGGCGCGCACCAACAGGCTGATCAAAGGTGCTGGATCAGCCTGCCAGCGGAGATCGATGGCCAGGTGCCCGTTGTTGGCCCTCACATCGGCCACCTCGGGACGCGCTCGCAGTTGATCCACCACTTGATGGCTGAAACCGCGGCCATGCACCTCGACACGGGGGCTTCCCGCTCGCGCCCGGAGCTCGTCCGGATGGCCGCGGGCGATCAGTTTTCCCTTGCGGATCACGGCTATTTGGCTGCATAGCTTCTCGGCCTCGGCCATGTTGTGCGTCGTCAGGAGCACGGTCACGCCCTCTTGGGCCACCAGCGCGGCTAGATCCTCACGGACCGCCGCTGCGGCGGCCACATCTAGGCCGGCTGTCGGTTCGTCGAGCAGCACCAGGCGCGGTCGGTGCAACAAGGCGCGGGCCAGCGCCAGTTTCTGCTTCATCCCCCGGCTCCAAGTGCCCACCCGGTCCGTGCGCCGCTCCCACAGGCCCATCTGGGTTAGCAATTCCTTGATGCGTGCCCGCCGCTCATCCCGGGCCAGCCGCCAGATCCGCCCGTAGAACTCCATGTTGTCTTCAGCGCTGAGCCCTTCATAGACGCCCGCCTGCTCTAGCAGAGCGCCCGTATGCTGGCGTATCTCGTTGCCTTGTGTGCGAGGGTCATATCCCAATACCTCGGCCTGGCCGTCCGTCGGCTCTAGGAGACCCAAGAGCAGCCGGATGGTCGTGGTTTTGCCCGCTCCATTTGGGCCGAGAAAACCACAGACAATCCCTTCTGGTACGTCTAGCGTCAGGCCGTCCACAGCCCGCACGGAGCCAAACTCGCGGACGAGATGGTCCAAGCGGATCGCTGCCTTGCTCATAGGTTCCCCTCCGCGAGTCTCTCAGACGAGTGATTCGGCTCTCTTCTTGCTCGCTCGACGCGCAATAGCGGCAGGCCCAGATCGCGGATCTTGGCCAGCATCCCGTGCAGGGCAGCTTGATCGGCAACCTGACCTGTCAGCAACGTTTCGTCATCTTGTTTGGCTTCAATATTCATGCCGTCGAACCAATCAGACCATTTAGGGTCCAGATTCCCCTTCACCCAGATTTCATACGTCCCAGGCTTGTCAAACTCTCGTCCATGGGTCATCGGTACCTGTCCTTGTGGTTTTTCGTGCGTCAGTTGCCGGTTACCCCTGTCTCCAGAGGCTTTGCCTGCGACAATCCGTAGCGCTCCAAGCCTTTACCCCAGGCCACCATGTGGTAGCCGAGGTGGCTCATCAGCCGGCCAAGCGACTGCGGCAGCCAACTGTTCTGGAGCGGTTCGTACTGCTGGAGCAATAAGCTTCTTTCAGACCGGCTCTGTGCTTCGGCCAGGCGTAGGTCCATGACCGCGCGGACCATCCGTGGTTCAACACTATTCATGGTATCCCCCTTTGCGAATAGACAGTGAATCGCGCCTCTATCCTTGCGCCCTGAGTATACTGGGAGAGTAGGGGGCATGTCATCCCCCATCTTGGGGATTCGAGTAGGGGATTGGCCTGAATCCAGTACAGGGGGTTCGGGGAATATCGTTGGGTATCTGCGGGATAGGTCTAGAGCAGTCCCAGTTCCTCGGCTCTGTGCAGCGCTTCCACCCGGCTATGCACGTCCAGCTTGCTATAGATGTTCTTCGTGTGGGACCGGACAGTACTCACAGCCACGTAAAGCTGTTCCGCAATCTCGGGAACCGTCAGGCTGGTGTTTAGATACCTAAGGACCTCTTGTTCTCGTTCGCTAAGTGGATCGATCAGGGCCGGCTGGGGGAGTGTCCCGGTCGCCTCTGGTGGCTCCGGTTCGCCCATCTTGGCTTCTTGCTGCCAGGCCTCTAGCAATTGCTGCGCATACCCGGCGTGGAGATTCCTGGCAGCCGCCTCCTTCAGCACGGTGCCTATTCCTTCGCCCCGGTCTACAAACGACCGGACATAGCCTTCCGGCTCGGCCAGCGACAGGGCGCGGTCCAGAACCGGCAACGCTTCTTCCAGGTGCCCCTGGCTGTGCAGAATCTGTGCCTTGAGAACCAACAGATGGATCACATGGTCCATCCGGCCGATTGCTTCCTCTGCGACCAGCAGCCGTCCCAACAGATCCAAGGCCGGGTCGAAATGGCCCTGCGCCGCCTGTACCTCAGCCAGGGTCGAGTAGACATCCCAAAGACGTAGATCGAAGGTGCCTCCGGCATCCTGGAGTACGTCCTGCGCCCATGTTGCGGCCGTTGCCTGGTCGCCTTGCGCCAGCTGTATCCGCGCTTGCCACGAACGTAGGCTCTGTTGACTCCACATCGACATCTCTCGTGCGGCCTGCAACGCCGCGCGAGCGTGCTTGAGCGCGGGCTCTACCTCTCCCTGGGCATACAAGATTCTCGCCAGGCGGTGTTCACAAAAAGGGGAGATCGTCTTCTGACCCCACAGCTTGCACAGGGCCAGACCCTCCTGAGCATGGTCTGCCGCCCCCTGCAAATCATTCCATTCGTAGAGAATCTGGCTCAAATGCGACTGAGCGTAACCCGCCACGGGCAACTGCTGGCCTGTTTGCCTGCTGTGCTCATCCGTGAGTTGCAGGGTGCTGTGGAATAGCTCAGCCGCTTTGTGCAACTGCCCCCTTTGTCGATGCACGTTTGCCATCTGGCACAACATGATGACCATCAGATACTTGTTGTCGGCGGCCTGGCTGAGTGCCAATGCCTCAGCGTACGTCTCCAATGCTCCGTCCAGATCGCCTTCTGAAGTCAACGTTCCGCCCAGCGTGCCTACTGCAAAGCTCTGTGCCTGAGTGTCGGTGTCTGGTAGCCACGCCATGGCTTTCCTCGCCAGTTCAGCGCTCTCGGCAGTATTACCGTGGAGCCAAGTGGCGTACGAGCGAATGGCAGCGATATGGCCCCGGATGCGATCCTCTCCGGTTCGGTTGCGTACCATCTCCGCATCTTGCACCGGCCTCTCACCATCGTGGCCAATCTCTCCATCCAGGATGGCTTCCACCTCGCTCAAACGCGGCTCCAAATCCTCGAATCGGCCAGCGTACAGGAGTGCCCATGCGTGGCCGAGGCTCAACCACGGCCGGTCATGCATCACGTCTGCTGGCTGGGCGTCGAGCCATCTCATCACCGGCTTCAACTCAACATAATATATAAGTTGGAGTGCGTTCTCCTCTACCAGGCGCGCCACCCGGTCGAAATCATCACTCTGGATGGCATGCTTGACTGCTTCAGCCACCAGTCCTTGCTGTTCGTACCACAGGCTGGCCCGGGTATGAACGTCGCGCACAGCCTTCGCACCCATCTCTTGCTCAAACCGGCTGCGCAACAGATCGGCAAAGAGATGGTGATAGCGGTACCAATGCCGTTCGTCGTCCAGGGGGATCAGGAACAGGTTGGTGGCTTCCAACTGCTCTAGAAATGCCTGGCTGGGAGAGGACAGAAGCGAGGGCTGTGTGCCCGCCTCTGTCGTCCCTTCCATCACCGCGTCACACAGCCCTGCGCACATGCGTTCCAGTACCGAGGTCCGCAACAAGAATTCCTGTTTCGCCTTACTTTGCTGGCTGATCACCTCTTCCATGAGATAGTCGAGCACGAACCGGTGGCTGCCGGTGAAGGTTCGGATGAACCGGGCTACGCCTTGGTCGCCTGCCGCTTGCTTGTGTCCCTGCAAAGAAAGGGCGGCCATCTGCAGTCCGGCAGCCCAGCCCTCAATGCGGTGGTCGAGAGCAGACATTTCGTCCGTTGTGAGATCCAAGTCGGTGGCCTGCTTTAGCCAGCGACCGGCTTCTTCGGCTGTGAAACGCAGGTCAGGGGCGCGCAGTTCCGTGAGTTCACCGCGTGCGCGTAGCCTGGCCATGGGCCAAGGGGGATCGGCCCGCCCAGCAAGGATGAGATGGACATGCGGCGGCAGGTTTTCCACGAGGAAGACCAGCCCGCTGTGAACCGTCCCATCTTCGACGAGATGCACATCATCCAACACCAAGACAACAGGCTGGCGGGCGACAGTCATTGCATTGATTAGGGCGGTGAGGAATGCTTCGTCCGGGGGGGAAGGGACGACCGGCCAGGCGCGGCCGCCCTCGACCGCCACCGCCTCCAGGGCCGCGGTGACGTAGGTCCAGAAGCGGAACGGGTCGTTGTCGCCCTTGTCCAAAGAGACCCAGGCCGTCGCCAGATCGCGCTCAGCGATGCACTGGCTCAACAGTGTTGTCTTTCCAAAGCCAGCCGGCGCTGAGATGAGGGTGAGCTTACGGGCAAAGCCACCATGGTTTTGTGCCAGCCCCTCTTCCAAGCGCTTCAAGAGGCGGGGGCGTGGTACCCACTCCCGCCGTGGAGGCGGGATGTACAGTCTGGTTCTCAATAGCGGGACGCTGCGTGTGCTCTCGGACTCCGGCGTCGCCACGTATCCCTCCTAGCTGCGATGCACTGCCGCCCAATCCGGAGTCTATCTTACCACACATCAGCGTCTCCCGCAATCTTTCCGCGATCGAAATGCGATGGAGCCACCCCCGCCTCGAGAAGCAGGAACAAGGAACACCCCCGCGGTTCAACGCAGGGGTGTGTGCTGGGTGCCTATCCGGCGGTTATCCTGCCCGGCTACTCGCAGGCAGTTGCTCCTGGCTTGCTCGTTGCATTCGTTCGCCCAAGATCACAAGCTGGCGACCGGCCTGGCGCAGCGCGCGGCAGCCGAGTACCGCCAGCCAGCCCTGGCCCGTTTCCATCGCTTGGCAGGCTGGATAGTGGAGCAGCCCGTATCGTTTCTGCGCTTCAACCCACTCCCTCACCATCGTTTCGGCAACATACAGGTCCGAGTTCAACATCGTGTCCTCTCCCTTTCACCCTCTCGCCGGCAGTTTTTCCAGCGCCGCCCGCTGGGGACTCTCTTATCCTGATCGGCCTCAGGCTGTCTACAGTATAGCGATCCAATGGATGAGATGTCATCCCCTGTCTGGGGGAATCATCTGGGGGATAGCCAATCAGGGCTGCAGCTCCTCAAGGGTAGGGAGCAGGGTGGGTCCTGTGTCCGTGGGGATGTGGCCTACCGTCCTTGACTTGAGGGCAAGACGATTGAGGAGTCACGCCAGCCCCGGACTTGGGCGCAGCCACGGTTGACAGCACGGGCAAGGCATGGCATAATCCCGCGGTGAAATTACGTACTGGAACTTGGTTGTGTCAAGATATTTCAAACTAGCTCTGGGTATAGTAGCAGGGGCTTCCCTTCTAACGCTTGCTGGGCCCCTCATTGGCGAAGCCATAGCCACCTTGCCTCCCATCTTTCTGGAAGAAGTGGATACACCTCTCAGCCAGTTGGGCTTGCCCTACGAGGATGTCACCTTTCCCACGACAGATGGTCTATCCTTGCGTGGCTGGTTTGTGCCGGCTGATCGGCCAGAGGCGCCTGCGATCATATACGCACCCGCCACCCGTCATGATCAGCGTTCAGGCCTTTCCTTGGTGCCTGCCTTCCACCAAGCAGGGTATCATGTGCTCCTCTTCAGCTACAGGGGGCATGCCCTCAGCGATGGCAGACGTTTGCAATTTACCTACGGTGATGCTGAGAGCCGGGATGTGGATGCGGCTATCCGCTTCGTGCAGGATACCCTGGGCACCCGCCAGGTGGGTGTGATTGGGCACTCGGTGGGTGCCGCCTCGGCCATCCTCAGTGCCGCTCGCAATCCGGTCGTCGGCGCCGTGGTGGCTGTTGCCCCTTTCAATTGCGTGGCCGAAATCTGGCAGACCAGCAGCCCCTCTTGGGTGCCCGATCTTGTGCTCAACTGGACTCTGTGGGTGGCTGAAAAGACCCGTGGGTTCCAGCGCGAGGAGGTCTGTCCCCTCCACGTAGTCGACCAGATCGCGCCCCGACCGCTGCTGCTCATCCATGGGACTGCCGACCAGCGGATCACCGAGGAACAAGTTCGCCGTCTCTACGCGGCGGCTGCAGAACCCAAGTCACTGTGGCTGGTGCAGGGGGCGACGCACGGGGGCATTCGCAGCCCAGTTCTGGATGAACTCGCGCCGGATGTGATTGCCTTTTTCGATGGTGTATTGCAGCAGTCTAGGCTGGGCGTGTCCCGGTTAAGCCAACCGGGACATCTCCGACCGGCTTCCCACCACTGACAGACCCGCCGGCTCAGGCTGGCTTAGGCATCACGTTCTGCTTCTGGCTGGCGCTGTAGCCACTCCTTGTGATTAGAAAGATCGCGATCCAGCAGCAACCGTCGCATGATGATGCGCCGTCGCTCGGGTCCGGTAGGGGGCAAGGGACGGCGGTTGGCCTCCAACCGCTTGAGCAGTGTGATCACCACCATACTGCCGGCCAAGGCTGTGACCAGCGGCGGACCGTCGATCAGATGGGCGAAGATGGGCATGGTGACCAGGCTGGCCAGCGCCCAAGGTGCCGAATCTCCTAGCAACCATCCGGCGGCCAGGAATCCCAACAGCCAGGCAAACCCCCAGGGAAAGACGACCAATAACACGCCCATAAACGAGCCAAGACCGCGGCCACCGGTGAACCGCAGAAAGATGGGCCAGTTGTGCCCGACCACCGCAACCATGCCGGCAGCTGCAGCCACAGGCAATCCCAGATCCAGCTGTAGGGCCACCCATGCCGGCAGCGCGGCTTTGCCGATATCAAAGAGGCCCACTGGCACGACTGCCCAGCGGGCCACATGTTCGAATACCATCGAGCCACTTACCGTGCCGCTGCCGTAGCGCCTCAGATCCAAACCTTTGTACCAGCGACCGGTCACGTACGCTGCCGGTATCGAGCCCAGCAGGTAGCCGCCTACGAGAACCAGCACGATCTGCAGAATCATACAATCATGCCTCTAGTCAGATGCACAAGGCCGCTTGCCACTGCCGTCCCGCTCATGCCGGTCTCAGGATCAAGCTGCTTGGGTCTGAGACTCGGCTCCCTCTTGCGATTGCGCATGGTATTCGTCTTGATCTTCGGCATAGTAGACCACGCCCAGCACACCCGGTCCGGTATGGGCGCTCATCACGGGTGTCAGTTCCGTCACATACAGCTCGGCGCAGTCAAACCGTTCGGCCAATTTCTGCCGCAGTGCCTGTGCTTCTTCGGGCACGTCGGCGTGTAGGACTGCGGCGTGGACCTGACAGCCGTTCACCTGCCGCGCCATGTGGTCCAGCATGGCGCGCACGGCTTTGGCCTGCGTGCGAGGCCGGGCGAACACATCGACGTCCCCACCGGTCAGGCAGAGCACCGGCTTGATCTGCAGCATGGCGCCCAGCAGAGCGGCCGCGCCTCCAATGCGCCCGCCCCGGTGCAGGTACTCCAACGTTCCGATCGTGGCCAGGACATTGACCTTGGCAGCCACCTGCTCGGCACGCGCCCTGGCCGCTGCCAGGCTCTGCCCCGCCTGGGCCGCGCGGGCAGCAGCCAGCACCGCAAAACCCTGGCCCATGGCTGCACTGGGGCAGCCGATCACCTCAATCGGTACGTCATCCACCAGTCGACTGGCGGCCGATGCGGCGTTGAACGTGCCACTCAGCTTGGGTGACATGTGGATCGACACGATGCCGTCAGCCTCTTGAGCCGCGTTCGCGTACGTCCGCACAAAGTCTCCCACCGAAGGGGCCGACGTAGTGGGCGAGTGGCGGCTGTCGCGCAGCCAGCGATACACATCGTGGGCTGTGATCTCGACGCCGTCGCGAAAAGTGTGGCCGTTCAGGGCCAATACAATCGGCACCACGCGAATGTCCAGTTGCTCGGCCATCTGGGGCGGTACATTTGCGCTTGAATCGGTAACCACAATCACCTTGCCCATGTCCACTCCCCTCTACTGCTGCTTCCGGTCTTGGTCTCTATCGTGAGGCGGCCTTCCCCCGGCCAACCATTGCGGCCGTGACAGCTGCCCACGTTCGGCCCTTTCACAGTCCGGTCACTTCATGAGCCTAGGCATGACTGTGCTGCTAGAAGGGCAGCGGCTGATGGAGCAGTACGTTCGCTTCCAACCAATAGGTCAGCAGGCCAAACGCCGCACTTGCCGCCAGCAGGATAGCAACCAACAGAATCATGATCACCAGGAATCGCGTACGTGACATTTTTCTATCGTTCTTGTTTCCACAAAACGATCTAATCACCCACTGTAGATCATAGCACACGCGGGTCACAACCTAGGGGAATAGGGAGTGAAGAATATTGTGCGCAAGGTGAACAAAGGTAAAGAAGGGCAGGGCAACGTGTCCCATCAGGGCTGGCTCGGGACGGGGACTTCGCTCAGGCTGGCCGGAACCAGTACCCGATGCCATATTCGGTCAAGATGTACTGGGGATGGTGGGGATCCCGCTCCAGCTTGTTCCGCAGACGACTGATGTAGCTCTTGAGATAGGAGATCTCGTCCGTATACTCCCGTCCCCAGACTCGGGCCAACAGGGCCTCATGCGTCATGACCCGACCAGCGTTTCGCACGAGATGATAGAGTAGGCGGTACTCCGTGCCGGTGAGTGGTACACGCTCGCCGGCGACAGCTGCTTCTCGCCGAGCAAAGTCAACATGGATGTCGCCGCTGACAAACGGCTCTTCATGGACCAGCGGCAGGCTATGCGCCCGGCGCAGTACCGCGCGCACCCGGGCCAGCAGCTCCAGATGACTGAAGGGCTTGGTGACATAGTCATCCGCCCCCAGTTCAAGCCCCTGCACCTTGCTGTACTCGTCGTCGCGCACAGTGAGCATGATGACCGGCAGGTCGGAAAAGAGACGGATCGCCTTCAGTACTTCAAAGCCGCTCATCTCCGGCAGGCCCACATCCAAGAGTACGACGTCAGGGTTCTCGCGTTCGATCATCTCCAAGCCCTGTGGCCCGTCTTCAGCGTGGATCAGCTCCCAGTTGGGCTGCTGCATGCGGAAACTCATGGCCACTAGCTTGAAAACGTCGGGTTCTTCGTCTACGACCAGAACCTTCATCCCTCAGCCTCCAGCTTCATCCGGGGCAAGGCAAAGCAAAACGTGCTGCCTGCTCCTACCTCGCTCTCTACCCAGATCCGGCCGCCATGCAGTTCTACCATCTGCCGGGCGATATACAATCCCAGGCCTACACCCGACAGGCCGCGGTCATCGGTCACTACATAGAACTTGTCAAACACATGGGCCTGGTCGTGTTCGGCGATGCCTGGTCCATTGTCGGCGACACAGATCTGGACTTCTTGATCCCACTCGCGCACCAGGACCTCTACGTGGCCCTCTCTGGGTGTGAACTTGATGGCGTTCGCAAGGATGTTGGCCAGTATCTGCTCTACCCGTCGCCTGTCCGCCTCGACCAGGCCTATTTTCTCTGGTTCGACCAAATCCATGGTCTGCCCTTTGCGTACGGTGAGCGGTTGCATGCTCTCCATGGCGCGCCGTGCGATCGGGCGTAGGTCGGTGGGCTGCATGGACAGGGTCACCTGGCCTGCTTCTAGCTTGGTAATCTCCAATAGATCGCCGACCAGCCCCTCCAGGCGGTTGACGTGGTGCCCGATCGTATGGACCAACTCCTTCTGATCTTCCGTTAGCTCAGCCTGTGTTGCCTGCAGCAGATCTACCGAAGTTCGGATGCAGGTGAGTGGCGTGCGCAGCTCGTGGGACACCGAAGAAACAAAGCTATCCTGCAATCGATCCAGAGCGCGCAACCGGGCCACCTGCTCTCGCTCGTGCTCCGTCTCCTCGTGTTCGTGCCGCAGCTGCTCCAGCAACAACCCGCACAAGACGGCCACCACCAGCAGTAGTAGCAGCTTGGCCGCCAAAATGTACTGGGCATAGGGTGATTCCAGGCCCGCGGGGTTGACGTAACATGCACCAACGTAGATCAATCCGATGCCAAGCGCCACCACCACCGTGCGCAACAGCTCGAGATGGAAAGCGGCGCCGATGGTGATAAAGACGTACAGAGCAAAAAAGCTCGAGTGATAGCCCCCGGTCAGGTACACGGCCAGCGTCGACACGGCGGTGTCGATAGCCAGATAATTCAGTGGACGGCGCAGCCATGCCACCCAGTGCATCAGCAGCAGGAGCAGGAGATTGTAGGCCGCTACCACCAGCACCATCGAGGGCAAAGGAAACAGGACGCCGGCCGTGGACTGGTCGAAGAAGTGCAGCACCAAGACGAGCAACAATGCCAGCCAGCGCAATAGCAGCATGGGCCGCTCTCTCGCTGGCAACCGCGCCAGCCAGCGGCTGCTCCAATGCGTCCCACGCCCGACCTGATCCAGCCGATCTACTTCTCCCGACATCCTGCCTACCTCCAATTGGACCTAGGAGGACCTAGCTCTATTATACCACAACTCCCCGCAGCTGCAGCCCACCTGTACAAACGTACAGGTCTTGGACTGTACAAATGACTGTTGTCGTTCCTCTTCTTCCATGATATACTCAAGATTGGACGGTTTGACTCGGAAGAATCAAACCGAAGCCAAGCTCACAGGAGGTGGAACAATGTCTGAACTGACGGAATACAAACCCGGTACCGCGTTCCCCGGCGTCATCGGACGTACGGTGGATCAGTCGGAGCCCGCTTGGCCTGAGCCAAAACGGGCCAGTGAGGGCGCTCCCAATGTGTTGTTCATCGTTCTGGATGACACAGGTTTTGGCCAGCTGGGCTGCTACGGAAGCCCCGTCGAGACACCCAACCTGGATTCCTTGGCAGAGCAGGGCCTGCGCTATAATAACATGCACACCACCGCCCTGTGCTCGCCCACCCGCACCTGCATCCTGACGGGGCGCAACCACCACTCCAACGCTATGTCGTGCATTACCGAAGCCTCAACTGGCTACCCTGGTGCCAATGGCTATATCCCTTTTGAAAATGGTTTTCTCTCTGAGATTCTGCTCCAGCATGGCTACAACACCTATGCCATCGGCAAGTGGCATCTCACGCCGGCGGACCAGATTTCGGCTGCTGGTCCGTATGACCGCTGGCCCCTCGGTCGCGGCTTCGAGCGGTACTATGGGTTTCTGGGCGGGGAGACCCACCAGTACTACCCGGAATTGGTGTACGACAACCACCAGGTGGAACCGCCCAAGAGCCCGGAGGAGGGCTACCATGTCACCGAGGATTTGGTGGACAAAGCCATCAGCTTCATCGCCGATGCCAAGCAGGTAGCGCCCAACAAACCCTTCTTCATGTACTTCTGTACGGGAGCCATGCATGCCCCGCACCATGTGCGCAACGAATGGTCCGACAAGTACAAGGGCCAGTTCGATGATGGCTGGGAAGTCTATCGCCAGAAGGTCTTTGCCCGGCAGAAAGAGTTGGGGATTGCGCCCGCCGACGCCGAGCTCTCCCGCCATGACCCTGACGTGCCCCAATGGGACTCGCTTTCACCGGAGGCGAAGAAGCTGTACGCCCGTATGATGGAAGTGTTCGCCGGTTTTCTGACCCACACCGACCACCATATCGGCCGCCTTCTTGAGTTTCTCAAGTCCACCGATGAGTTCGACAATACGCTCATCATGGTCATCTCCGACAATGGCGCCAGCTCCGAAGGCGGTCCCACTGGCTCGGTCAACGAGAATTTATTCTTCAACAACGTGCCCGAGTCGCTGGAGGAGAACCTGAAGCAGATCGATGAGCTGGGTGGACCCAATACCTTCAACCACTATGCCTGGGGCTGGACCTGGGCCGGCAACACCCCGTTCCGCCGCTGGAAACGCGAGACCTATCGCGGTGGCATCAGCGACCCCTTCATCGTCCACTATCCCCGGGGTTTCAGGGCCAGGGGCGAGGTGCGCTCCCAATATACGCACGCCATTGACATGGTGCCCACTGTGCTCGAGGTGTTGGGCATTGAGCCACCAACCTCAGTCAAGGGCGTCACCCAGTCGCCTATCGAGGGCGTCAGCTTTGCTCATACCTTTGAAGACCCGTTGACGGCCTCCAAACGTCATACTCAGTACTTCGAGATGATGGGCCATCGCTCCATCTATCACAGTGGCTGGCGAGCCGTCTGTCCCTGGCCGGGCCCGTCGTTTACCGAGGCGGGGGCCTTCTTTGGCGAGCCCATTCCCGCCGAGAAGCTGACCGAGCTGGACGCCAAACATTGGGAGCTGTATCATGTGGCCCAGGACTTTGCCGAGAACTATGACATCGCCGCCGAAAATCGCGCCAAGCTCATTGAGATGATCGGGCAGTGGTACGTCGAGGCCGGCAAATACAATGTGCTGCCCGTGGATGGCCGCGGCACGCTGCGCTTCGCTGAGGAGCGTCCCCAGATCGCCAAGGACCGCACTACCTACACCTTCTATCCCCATACTCAATCGGTACCCTTTAACGCCGGACCGCGT
>JASFOV010000017.1:0-18806 GCA_050116355.1 Anaerolineae bacterium | reverse complement strand
AAGCGCTGGCGCTCGCCGCCGGAAAACCCTTTGACTGGTCGATTGGACTTGTCCTGCAAGCCAACCAGGTCCAGCATCTCGTTCACCCGCTGATCGATCTTGGCCTGTGGGCCGCTGAAGAAGAAGCGGGCCGTAAAGCGCAACGTCTCGCGAGCGCTCATATCGTCCACAAAGCGGGGCTGTTGGGGCAGGTAGCCGATGCGGCTGCGGATGGCGACGCTGTCGCGGACAATGTCCTGGCCAAAGATCGAGCCGTTGCCAGCCGTTGGCCGGATCAGGCCCAACAGCAGCTTCATGGTCGTGGTCTTGCCCGCCCCGTTGGGACCAAGAAACCCGAAAATCGAGTGCTGGGGCACGATCAGGTCCAGGGGCTTGAGACCTTGGACGTCGCCGTATGACTTGGACAATCCCTGGGTGTGGATGACTGCTTGATTCGGTCCAGGCATGGGTTGCTCCTCTTGTGCGTTGTGATCCTGATTGCAATCTGATCCTATTGTACCAACAAGTCTCCCCAGATGGATCGGCCACGTGGGGAGACTTGGGACTGGACAAGTGGCTGGTCCTGCGCCTGGTCAGATGACCAGGGCCGGATCGGCTCGATCCTGTATCTATGGTTCTGGCGGGGGCGGACCGGCCAGGTCGAAGGCAAAGACAGAAACAATGTCCGGGCCGTTCTGCTGGTAGACGCGAAGCATGTACTGCGCCGACGGATCAAGTTCTGCTGGAACCTCGTCGGTTCCGAGCTGAATGGTCATCTGCCACGCGCCGCTGTCCACCAGCACGCAGGCGTCGCCAGGCCACCATGCCTGCCGCAGGCCGTCGGCCCACAGTTCACTTCCCAGGCAGGTTCCCTCGGGCAATGTGCTCCGTCCGTGGACGACAATCTGCTCGCCGGCGGCCACCTGCACGCCCTCGATGGTGATGCGGCCCTGAGGCGCGTGGTCGTCCGCAGGCACAAACGCCAACCGCTTGTCGCTGGCGCGGTACTCGTAGACCTGGCCGTCCACAACGAGCTTGATGGCGTGGCCCGGCGTGAGAACCTGGGCATATGTCTGACCCGGCTCGGGGACGCCCAAGCTGGCGTCTGGGAACTCGGCATCCGCGATGCTCTGCACTGCCACAGCCTCGGTCTCGACGCCTAGCTTCTGGGCCAGGTTTACGCGGGCCAGGTCGACCAGCGACTGGAGGGACCCATATTCTCGTCCGTCCTCTAGCGTCTCGCTGGCGGTGCTCTGGATCGACTCTTGGCCCAGATACAGCCAGCCATCGAGCTCTACGATGGTGAAGTCGACTGTGATGGAACCATCGTCCGGAGACCCCCAGGTGAGCTGGTAGGCGCCGGCCGGGAGCTTGCTGGCATAGGCCGCCGGCCAGCCGGCATTGCCGGGCGCCAGCTCCCATAGCGTCGCTACGGAGATGCTGCCCAGCTTTTGGCCGGCATCGTCCCACAACTCCATCGACGCGTTGAAACCTTGATAGCCGCGGTAGCGGGTCTGGCCCAGGTTGCGCACGCCCAAGCTGACGTGAAATCGCTGCGCCGAGTCTACCTGCATATTCGCCTCAAAGGCAAGCTGTGCCGTCTCTGAACCGGTAGACAGGCTACAGCTCACCAGCATCAAGGTTACTACGGTCAGGCCCAACAGAGAGAAGGGATATTTTCGCATGGTCTTGCTCCTCTTTGACATGTTGTTTGTTCTATTAGCTCGATCCTACGGCTTCAGCAGCCTGTCTGGCTCCCATAGAGGTCCATGGTTGGGCAGGTGTCCCTTCTGCCCACGGCAGCGGCCCGGTCACCTGCCAAACCACCACCTCGGCCTCGATGCAGGCTTTGCCTGAAGCACGGGCAACCGAGATGCGATGGTGTCCATCCTGGACGAAGTAGATCTCTCCGACCTGGACCAATTGGACCGGGGGCAGGATCGTGCCGCTCTCCTGGAGTGTGGCGATGGCCAGCCATCGACCCCGGTTGTGCTCTTGACTGGGGTAGAAGGCCCTGTCAAAGTCGCGGCAGCGGCCATCACTGCCACGGATCTGGTCCAGGCACACCGTCTGGATGCCGCGGTAGTGACGATGGCGGATACTGCACTGCTTCTCCACTTCGCTCAGGTCGAGGAGACACTGGCGCCGCTGGGTCAAGACGGACCACAACCGGCGCAGCCAGGCTCGTGTGCGGGCTCGATTGTAGAGAGAAAGCGCAACGCGCAGCGCCCTCTGCTTCTCTTCAACGACCGGCTGGGCGGCGCTGGCCATGGCGTAGGATACCAGTGGATTCTGCACTCGGAACATGATACGCTTCTCCTTTCCCCCTGACAAGGGGGTTGGAACTATCAACAGCTTAAGGATGACAACAAAACCTCGGGTGGATCCCCTTTGCTGACAAAGGCATCGGCCCCAGCGCTCAGGGCTTTGTTTCGGGCCTCGGGCCGTCCGCTGAGGGCGATCACCCGCAGCTGTGGGCAGTGAATATGTAAGACAGGCAGTAAGGCGGCGGCGGGCAAGCCGGGCAACTCCCAGTCGAGCAACACGGCATCGGGACAGGTGGCTTTGACCCAATCCAGCAGGCCGGTGCTATCGACTGCCTCACCTATGACTTTGACCTGCGGCTCGTCCATCAGCAGCAACCGCAGCGCTGAGCGCACCTTTGCCTGATCATCCGCCAGTAGTACTCGCATCTCTATACCTCAGTACGTCTCATGGTTAAGCTCAGTATAAACCGAAAACTCCCCAGATGCACCAGGCATCTGGGGAGTCTTGGCCCTGGTCACCTGACCAGGTTTTCGGCTAGTCGAGCAGGTCCTCTTTGATCGCGAGCGCCACCGCCTCCGTACGGCTGTCGGCGCCCAGCTTGGACAGGATGCTGCTGACGTGGAACTTGACCGTCGAGCGACTGATCACCAATCGCTCGGCGATCTGCGGATTGCTCAGACCCTCGACCAGGAGAGCTAGCACCTCACGCTCGCGTTCCGTTAGGTCAAAGCCGACCTGGGGCGGTTCGCGGGTGGCCTGGATCAGGGTCTGGGCTGCTTCGGGGGCCAGGGTGGGCCGCCCGGCGTGCGCCTCGCGGATGGCTTTGGCCAGTTCGTCGGCCGAGACGTTCTTGAGTAGGTAGCCGATGGCGCCCGCTTCCAGGGCGCCCTCCACCAGTTCTTTCTCCTTGAAGCTGGTCAGGGCGATGACCTGGATGGCTGGACATTGTTGCCGGATGGCCCGCGTGGCCTGCGCCCCATCCATGCCGGGCATGACCAAATCCATCAACACCACATCAGGCTCAAGCCGGTCGCAAAGCCGCACCGCTTCTTCGCCGCTGCTCGCCTCGCCGACCAGGTCCAGGTCGTCGAAGGCCAGCAAGAACGCCCCTAGCCCGCTGCGCACCACAGCGTGGTCATCTACCAGCAAGACGCGAATGGGATCCGGTTCAGTCATTGATTGCTACTCCTCCACGAGACTGTGATCTGCGTGCCAGCCATCGGCTGGCTCTCAATGGTTAGGGCCGCGCCGATGGTCTCTGCCCGCTCGCGCATGATGTTCAGGCCCAAGCTGTTGGGCGACAGGTTTGCCGGGTCAAAGCCCAGGCCATCGTCATGAACCTGTAGTTCGACCTGTCCGGGTTGGCAGTGCAGCCGCAGGGTTGCTGCACTGGCACCAGCGTGTTTGGCCACGTTGTTGAGCGCTTCCTGGGTGATGCGATAGAGGGCGATCTTGACCTCGGGCTCCAGATGGCATTCACCCGCCAACTCCAGGGTGACTGGCACCCGCGCCCGACCGGTGATCGATTCGGCGAGTTGGCGCAGCAGGTCGGCTAGCTTGGCTTCCTCCAACGCCGAGGGGCGCAGCTCCAGCAACAGGGTGCGCATCTCAGCCAGGGCCCCTCGGGTCAGCTCCCGAAGTTCGTCCAGTCGCCGCCGGGCCTCGGCGGGGTCTCGTTCCCAGAGGCGAGGCAGGACCTCGGCGATGAGGCTCGAGGAAAAGAGGGTCTGCGTCACGGCGTCGTGCAAGTCGCGGGCCAGGCGGCTACGTTCGGCAGCCACCGCTGATTCTTCTGCCTGGGCGTACAGGCGCGCGTTTTCGAGGGCTACGGCCACCTGGTTGGCAAAGGTCAGGACCAGATCGGTGCGCGGGGCTGCAAAAAAGCCGGGCTGGCTGTGGTCGAGGGTCAACATCCCCAGCACTTCGCCCTTGACCGTCAGCGGTACCCCCAGCCAGGAGCGTACGTAGCCAAAAACTGATTCTACTTCGTTGCCCGCTGTCTGCCGGAACATGCGAGCCAGGGACGTGTCACCCCGGACGTCAGAGATGACGAGGGGTTCTCGCTGCTGGATGACCTGGCGGTTGACGCGTGCTTCTTCCAGTGGGAAGCGTAGGGACAGTGCCTGATCCTGGGGAATGGGACCCCGGTAGGCTTGCACCGACAGGTGGCCCTCCTCCAGGGTTAGAATCGATGCTCCTGTATACTCGACGACCGTGCGTAATTGGTCCAGGATCAAGTCTAGGAGAGAGCCCAGATCCAGGGTAGAGTTGACGTTGTGCGAAACCTCCAGAAGCGTAGAAAGCTGGTGCGTACGTTCCGCGACGCGCTGTTCGAGATGGCGCTGGGCCATTACCCGCTCGGTGATGTCGGTGGCAAAGCCCTCCAGGGCGATGACGTTGCCGGTGGGGGCTGCGACGCCCCGGCCCTGCTCCCAGACCCACTTTTCGCCGTGGGGGGTGGTGAGACGGTAGGTGAGCTGGAAGGGCTGATCTTCTTCCAGGGCAGCCTGTACCTTGTGCCACACCCTGTCCCTGTCGTCGGGGTGGATCAGGTTCCCATAGGAGAGTTCTTTGTTGCCGATCAACTCGTGGGGCGGGTAGCCGGTCAGTTCCAGCGCCCCCTCACTGACGAATTCCATCGTCCAATCTGTGTCGTTGCGGCAGCGATAGGCCATGCCCGGCAGGTTGCTGATCAGGGTTGTCATCCGGCGCTGGCTTTCCTGCAATGCCTCCTGGGCTTGCTTGTGCTCGATGGCAATGCCCACCAGGTGGGCGGCCATCTCGATGGTCCGCAGCTCCGCCTCAGTGGGGGCGCGGGGCCGGCGGTAGTACATGGCGAAGGTGCCGACCACGTCGTCTTCCGGAGAAAGAACCGGCTCCGACCAGCAGGCCCGCAGCCCGTGCTCCTGGGCCAAGCTTCGCAGGCCGTCCCAGCGTGGATCGGTGTCAATGTCCTCGACGATGACGCGCTCGCCTCGATAGCTAGCCGTGCCGCAGGAGCCAACCAGGGGACCGATCTCCAGGCCCTCGATCGACTGCACATAATCTTTTGGTAGGCTAACTGAGGCACCAATGTGCAGGTGGCGGCCGTCCTCGTCGAGCAGGAGCACCAGGCCCAGCATGCCGGGCCACTGCTCCTCGATGATGCGTACTAGGGTGTGTAACGTCTCGGAAAACCCGCCGCCGGTCGCCAGCAACTCCAGGAACTGGCGCAGCCCGGCCTGGATGGCCTGTGCTCGCTGGTGCTCCAGGGCATTGGCAAAGACGGCAGCCACCAGGCCCAGCAAGCGGATGCTATCCTCCGGCCAGGCCTTTTCCTCGCAGACCGAATCAAAGCCGACAAAGCCGATGGTCGAACCCCGATAGACCATGGGCACCGCTACCAGCGAACGGATATCCTGGCGCTCAAACTCGCGGCGCTCGGCCTCGGCCTCGGGCGGCAAGTCGGCCACGCGAGGCACGTGTAGGCTCTCACCATCCAGAAGGCAGCGGTTGGACCAGGCGAAACGGTCCACCGGCACGTCCTGCATCTGCTCGATCTGGGGCTCGACGCCGGGCGCAGACCATTCGTGGCTGCAGCTCATCCAGGCACGGTCTTCGGAAAAACGGAATAGGTAGCTGCGGTCCACACCCGTGAATCGGCCGATGGTCTTCAGCGCTTGTTGGATGCCCTGGTCGATCTCGTCAAGGGGCATGTTGATAAAGTCAGCCGAGATGGTGCTGACCACGTTCTCAAAGGCGACGCGGTAGTGCAGGGCCTCCTCAGCCAGCCGGCGTTCGGTGACGTCGGTGTGGGAGCCGAGCAAGCGGTAGGGGGTCCCATCGTCGCGACGAAGTGCCTTGCCACGAGCCAGGATCCAGCGATAGCCGCCGTCTTTGTGCCGCAACCGATGCTCCAGCCGGTAGAAAGGCATGCGCCCATCCAGATGTTCCTGGAGCGCCGCCGTGGCTCGTTCGCGGTCGTCGGGGTGGATCAGGTTCTCCCACGATGCGAATTCGTTTTGAACCTCGTCCTCAGCGTAGCCCAGCATCGATTTCCAGCGCGGCGAAAAATAGACCTCGTCGGTCTCCATGTCCCAATCCCAGATGCCGTCGTTGATGCCTTCCAGCACCAGGGAGAGGCGTTCTTCCCGCTGGCGCAGCGTGTCCAACGTTGTTTCGAGTTTCTGGTGGGCCCTGACCCGCTCGGTGGCGTCGATGGTAGCGTTGAGAATACCCGTCACTTCCCCATCGACGGTGATGGGGGCCAGTACTACGTCCCAGTAGGTGACGATGCCTTCCGATTCAAGGCGCACCGATTCCAAGCGGACGGTCTCGCCGGCCAGGGCTCGCTCAAAGAGGGGCAGGACGGTGGGCTCGGTGCCCGGCAAAAAGTCGAAATAGTACGCGCCTGGCGCGATGGGCGCTGCCGAAGGCGGGGCGTACAGATCGGCAAACTCGGCCCAGGTGGGGTTGTAGCGGCGGATCCGATACTCGCGGTCGAAAATCGCGATGCCCATCGGCATCCGGTCGAAAAGGAGTTCCAGCAAATTCAGCTGCCGGCCCAACGCCGGATCGGGATCAAAGGCCACCATGCGCGCATCGCCGGCGGCATCAGCGGGCAAAAGCTCGAAGAGGCAGGCTTCCGCACCCTCAGCCTGGCAGGCTCGCTGGACGCAGACCACATCCCGGCGGCCGGCCACGACGTTGACAAAGCCGACCAAGACGCCGGCGGTGTAGGCACACACCGGGGCGCCAGCCCGGTCTCCGTGTTGGCGTGCCGTCCAGGCTTCAAAGGCGTCCTGGGCGCGGATCAGCACCCGGCCCAGGGGCCATTGACTCTCTACAATCTCGAATTGGCCAAATCCGGCGGCCTGGTAGGCGGCGATACAATCACGCAAGGGCTGCACGCTAGCATCCGCAGTTCCTTCGCCGGCAAAGGCGCGGGCGAAGGAAGCCCCACCGTTGGCCCCTGCCTGTTGCAGCACGTCATCGGCCAGCCTCGGCCCGACTAGCGTCTCCATCTGGCGACGCAGCGCCCAGAAGCCGGCTTCGACGTCGAGGAGGGTCATGCGCGCGCCGCCGAAACTGAGGACACCGGGACGCTCTTGGGTGAGTAGTGTCTCGTAGGTAACGGTCATCACAGCCCAATTATACCCCTGAGATGGCGTCTCGTCAACCGCATGTCATCCGGTCGATAGGGTGGTCTCAAACGCCCTGGTCGCAAAGTTGACCCAGCGCCATCAAGAGGCGTTCCGGTGGGTCGCTTTTGCTAACAAAAACGTGGGCCCCGGCCTCCACTGCCTCCTGAGCGACCTCAGGCCGGCTGCTGAGGATGACGATGGCCGTGGCTGGACATTTGCGACCCAGCTCGGCTATCAGATCGATCGACTCCTGGCCCGGCAGTTCCCAGTCAAGCAGAATGACATCGGGGCAGGCAGCTCTGATCCAGTCGAACACGCCCGTCGTATCGATAGCCTCGCCGAGGACTTGAATGCCCGGCTGCTGCTCCAACAGCAACCGTAGCGCCGATCGCACCTTAGCCCGACCATCGGCGATCAGTACAAACATCAGGGTCACTCATACCGGAACTGCCACACGGCCACACCCAAAAAGATCGCCGTGTAGGCCAGCAAGATGCCGGCCGGCACTAGCACCGACCCCAATCCCAGGCCGCGGACGACGATGTTTTGCAGCCCGTCCATGGCCCAGGCAGTGGGTGTCACGTGGCCGATGGTGGCGAACGCCTCGCCGGCGACTTCCAATGGAAACCAAGCGCCGCCCAGTGCGGCAAAGAGGAACATGGCGATGAGCGACCAGGTGATGACCTGCTCCTCCTTGGTGGCCAGCGCGCCGATGAGCAGGCCCAGGCTGGCGGCAAACAGTGAGAGCGTGACCATCATGGCCAAGGTCGCCAGCGGCGCCTGCATATAGTCCACGTCGAAAAAGAGCTGGCCCACGGCGACGAGCAGCACCTGCTGGAGAAAGACCACCAGGAACATGGCCAGTACGTGACCAGCGATGATTGTCGCCGGATGGGTGGGCGTGGTCAGCAGTCGTCTTAGCGCGCCCGTCTTGCGCTCCATGACCAGGACCATGGCCGAGGTGATCAGCCCAAAGATGGCAAACTGGACCATCATGCCCGGGGACGATTGGGCAAAGCCGCTGGGGGCCTGTTCCTCAGTCGCTGCGCCCGTGGCCTGTTCGGCACTCACGCGAAGGGGCGGCGTTTGCCAGCTAGCGATGGCCAGATCCACGGCCTCTTCCATGTAGGATTGGCGGGTTACTTGGCTGGAGAAGCCCTCTCGCGCAGCGTGCTCCTCGGCGCTGATGCGGGCCGTTTCCACGGCGCCCATCAGGCGCGAGGCCGCGGTCTCGATGCCACTGTGGGCTGTCTGGCCGGCGGTCGTGGTTCTGTCAGCGATGACGGTGAGTTGCGGCGATTCGCCGGCGAGTGCCTTCCGGCTGAAATCCTGGGGCACGACAAGGGCAGCGGCCAGGTCTCCGTTGCGGACCTGGTCATCTATCTGGTCCTTCCCGGTTTCGTCCAGGGTCACCGGACGGACGACGTCGGACGCGGTCAGCAGGTCGTTCAGGCCGGCGGCTAGGCTGCCTGCTGGATCCTGGTTAAGCAAGCCCACCGGCAGGCGGGGATCGTCCCCGTCCTGCTCCGGGGCAAACACGAACCCAAAGAAGAGGGTAAAGAGGATGGGCATCACCACCAAAAAGAGTGCCGATTTCCAATCGCGAGTGATCTGTAGCAGGTCTTTGCCTGCTATATTGAGAATACGCATGTCAACCTCCTATGCAAACCGCTTGCGGAATAGAACCACACCGACGGCGAAAAAGAGGGCCCCCAGGCCCAGCATCACGCCTACGGGCAGCAGCACGTCGCTCACACCGTTACCCTGCAAGGCCAGCTCCCAGCCGTACATGGCCCAGCCCTGGGGCATGGTCAGCCGCACGGTGTCAAAGGCCTCGGGCATGTTGGGCACGCCGCTGGTAAAGAGGCCGCCCAGCATGCCGGTCAGGGTCAGGACGCCGCCCATCACCGGCCCGGTCTGGCGCGTGTTCTTGACAAAGGACATGAGCAACACACCAAAGCCGGCGGCAACGACGATGAGGCCCGCCGTGACCAGGACGACGGTCAGGGGCTGGCCCCAGTTGATGCCAAAGGCGAGGCCGGAGGCCAATAGCAGGACGATGACCTGGACGACCAGGGTCAGCACCACGGTCAAGAACTTGCCACCCAGGATGATCGCCTGAGGCGTCGGTGTGGTGAACAGACGCTCCAAGGTGCCCGCTTCATCCTCCCGGATTATCGATTCGGCGCTGTTGGCGCCCATGAAAAAGGCGAAAAAGATGGTCATGGCGATCATGATGGCACCGATGGTGCTCGCCCCTTCGGCGGCCGATTCCCCGCCAGGGGCCGGGGAGCGGGTATTCAGGGCTGAGGTTGTACCACCTTCATGGTCGTGACCTGAGGACTCTAGCCAGGCGGCGTATTCCATAGCCGCCTCCCGGGCGACGGAATCGCCGGCCTCCAACTGCCGGGAGGCAACGTCGGCCGCGATCTTGGCCCCGGAAAAGCCGTCGATGAACTGGCTGACCAGATCTTCTACGATGCCCGGCCCGATGGTCAGGGTGGGGTCCTCGTACTGGACCACAGTCGTCTCCCGGCCGGGGGCCAGGGCCGCCGCCGTGAAGTCGGGCGGGATGATGAGCGCTATATCGGCCTGCTGCTCCTGCACAGCTTGGCGGGCCGCAGCCTCGTCGCCGGCGAGGGTGACTTCCAACAGGTCGCCCAAATCCTCGCTCTGCAGGAATTCGACTAGCATTTCGCCAGCGGCGAACCCGTCACCTTGGGCGCCCGGCTGGTCGAGGTTGGCGACCTGCACACGCACAGCCTGCAAGTCGAGATCTCCCCCGCCGGTCAGGCTGCCAAAGGCAAAGTAAAGGAGCCCGGTGATCAGCAGTGGGGCGCCGAACATCATGATCAGGACAAAGGGGGTTTTGAAGGAACGTAGCAAGTCTTTGAAGGCAATGTGTAGTGCTTTCATACGGTACCTCTCAGTCTCTCAGCGCTCGGCCGGTCAGATGCAGAAATACGGCCTCCAGATTCGGTTCCTGGATGTCGACGGATGTGATGCGCACATGGTTCTGGTTGGCCGATTCAAAGAGCCGGGGCAGAACCTGATTGCTGTCGTCGGCCAGGAGGGCCAGTGTGCCGTTGTTGGTGGTGATCTGATGCACACCCTCGATGGCCTGCCAGGCGGCTGTGACCCGCTCGGCCGGGGCGTTGAGGGTCAGGTCGACCCGATCCAGCTCGCCCACGATCTTGACCAGTTCGTCGTGGCTGCCGTTGGCGATGATCCGTCCCTGGTCCATGATGGCGATCCGGTCTGAAAGCTCCTGAGCTTCCTCCATGTAATGGGTGGTGTAGAGGACGGTCATGCCCTGACGGTTGAATTCTTTGACGGTGTCCAGGATATTGCGCCGGCTCTGGGGGTCGATGCCCACCGTCGGTTCGTCGAGGATGAGGATCTGGGGACGGTGGAGAAGGGCGATGCCGATGTTCAGGCGGCGTTTCATGCCCCCCGAATAGGTGTCCACCCGGCCCTTCTGCCGGTCGACCAGGCCGATGACGTCCAACACTTCATCGACGCGCTGCGCTAACTCGGCGCCGCTCAGGCCATACATCTTGGCCCAGAAAGTCAGGTTCTCGCGGGCCGAGAGATCGCCATAGAGGGCGATCTCCTGGGGGACGACGCCGATGGTGCGCTTGACGGCCATCGGCTCGCGCTGAACGGAGTGACCCATCACCCGCGCGTCGCCCGCGGTGGGTTCCAGCAGGCAGGCCAGCATGGAAATGGTCGTGCTCTTGCCGGCGCCATTGGGGCCGAGCAGGCTGAATATCTCGCCGGTCTGGACCTCCAAGCTGACACCCTGCACGGCGTGGATATCGCCAAAGTCTTTGTGCAGGTCCTGGATTTCGATGGCTTTGCTGTTCATTGGGCATCTCCTCTCTACTGCAACGGGCTTGTATCTCATTTGAACAACGTCGTACTGCCTACTCTCGATCATAGCATAATAAGCTCCCCGGCGGACCGGTCAGCCGGGGAGATTGTTATCTGGTCAGTTCGGTAGTCTTTTGCCTGGTCAGCTGACCAGGCTCAGAGGCAAGCGAAGCTCTGTCCTTACACTGTCCACTACCTTCTATCGAAAAAGTCGGCCATTCTCTCGGGCAATTGAGCGAGAGCAGAACACACTTGCTTCCTCATTCCCTATCTAACCATTGGGCCGGACAAGCCCGCGTTTTGAATCAACGGCGCCAGCGCCGTTTGCTCATTGGCCCAAGATTGCTGTTGCTTCGGGATGGGGTGTGGGTGTTGAATCGTGTGGCGGGAGCTGGAGCATGGTCTCGGGGCCCCGAAAGACCGCGGCTACGTGCATGGCCACGTGACTCACCAAAGCGCCCAGCGGGTTGGTGCTGAGCAGGTAGGCCAAGGTGATCAGCGAGTTTCCGATGAGGACCATAACTACCTTCCGGTTGCGGAATTCGCGGTATCCCAGGTGATACAACAGGGTAACAAACAAGCTGGCCAACAGAGCCAGGACTCCGAGGGCAATCTTGCCCGGCCAGGCTGCCGTCCAGCCAGCCTCCGAGAAGCCGGCCCAAATGGCCACGACAGGCATGACGTTCAGGAACAAGGCATCCATGGCGCCATATCCCAGGCCGACCCATAGGACGTCAAAGACCAAGTCGATACCCGTCGAACGCGCCGAAGCAGGTTGGGACCGGACGTTGCGAATTAAGAATAGCGCAACCATTGTTCCGGCTAGCATTCCCCAACCCCAATTCTCAATGAGCAGGGTGATCGGGTTGATCTGGCTCCAGAGGAAAAAGCCGGCCAGAAAAGCGCCTGCGACTGCAAAGTATGGCACGAGAAACAGCCGGCGGGAAATCCGCAACCAGCCGGAGAACAGGGCGGCAACGGCGAACCCGAGCAGCCCGGCAGCCAGTACCCATCCCAGGTAGAACCAAACTTGATTGGTCATATCACTCCTCCCTTACAGTGAAGGCCAGTCGAACACAAGCAACGCGATCAAGAGGGCTGCGTTGATCAAAAACCCGAGCAATCCTTTTTCGACGATCCTCTGCAGTCCACCATCCCAGAACAGGACGATGAGCACAGCCGAGAAAGCGGCCGATCCAATGATCACCGGGCGCCACCATTCTTGCCGGGCAAAGACCCCGACGCCTGCAACCACAAAGCCGAGGGTGGTCAAACTGTAGAACACAGTCGCCAATCCGCGGACTGCTCCATCGCTCAGCAGGGGTGAAAAGAGCCATGACTCGCCGGTCCAGCCCATCTCGGGTTGAAATGCGACCCATCTCTGGCTCAACGTGACATACCACAGGTGAACCAGGCCGTGCAGCAAGACGAAAATCCCGTACAGAAACCTCAGCATGCAACCCCTCCTCGCAAATCTGACAATCGATAGTAACTAGTGAATTCATTGATCAGATGATAGCATAAAGCGCTCATGGTTACACCACCCAACTGTGGAGTCCTTGACCTGTAGAGGTCGGTAGTCTTTCCCTGGTCACCTGACCAGGGACTTGTGGGTAGCCATTGCAGGTTTGGTTTTTGGCGTTCCGCTGCCTATCAGAGACTGATCTCAGCCTGCCAGTCAAAGTTCATGCTTTCTTCCTGCCAGGTTGGCCAGTGCCGGCACCAGGCGGGAACCGCAGGATCTTGGACCCTTTCCATAGGAAAGTAGGGCTTGATGTCCAGCACCGGTGTGCTGTCATCCGCGTCGATAAAAGGAGTCTGGATGATTCCCTTCTTGAAATCGATTCCGGTGATTCTGATAGTGCTGACCATGATGGGATTGGGGCGGGCTGGTGAGCGGGTGGCAAAGATCCCCAGTCGAGCGGGACCTTTCTTGAAGAGCTTTTCTGCAACCAATCTTTCCCTGTCTTGCGGACTGTCGGTGAGATGAGCCCACCACAGGATCTGCAGGTGGCTGAAACCTTGCAGATGGGTCAGCGCGGAGATGTACCGTTGGTCTACTTGTATACGGAAGCCCTGCTCGCCAGTCCGAACTGTTCCTATTGTCCTGATCTGAAAACAAGTTTCCATAACTATCTGTCCCTCCCTATGCTCCTATTGAACCAGATTGCCATTAAGACGAAGGCAATGGGCGCTCCGATCACCCAAACCATGCTGGTGAGGATAAAGATCATCTCAGGCCAGTCAAACATGGAATAGCCGATTTGACCGATGGCCGGAACTATCTGGACCAGCAGCAAACCCCTAATCCACTTTTCCAGCTTTCCCTCTTGGTAGGCAAATCCAGCGAAGAACATCGACAATGACATGTATACATATGAGTTTGCTAGAGCGTTGAAGATGGAATTGAGATTGTCAGGAATGAACATCTCAATCCCCTGTGTTTGACCCGCTGCCAGACTCATACGAACGGAAACAGCCTGAATATTGTAATTGATGCTAGCCATCGCGGCATAAAGAATGCCAACTACCAGGGCGATCAAGCTCCAAGTCTTCTTGTTTTCTGCCAGCACCCGGTGGAAGCTGACCAGAAGGACAAGGTAGGTCAGCGCCAGCAATAGGGAAGGGTAGATCAGGGTGAATCTGCTGATCCGGAAGGCATCGGCGTAGGCGGTCAGGTTTTGCCAATCGGGAACCGCTCGAAAAAAGTCCTTCATGTTGAAAGTGATGAACCACAGTACTGCAAAGACTGCCGATAGAATAGCAGCCCAGGTTCCCAACTTTCTCTCGGTCTTGGTCATTGCTCAAACCCTCCTTCTGGGGCCTTCTCAGAGTCACATATCCACAACCATAACATTGAAGGTAGTCCGTAGCGGTTGACAGCCGTTGGCGTTGCTTTGTGTTTGGTCCGGATGATTCGATCTGAGAGTTGTGATCCTTGAACCAGGTCATCAGACAACCATAGGATAACACGAATTGCCTGCGGATTCACCCCCCAGTGGAGGGGTTCTTGACCTAAACAGGTGGGGAGTCTTTTTCCTGGTCACCTGACCAGGGGGCCTCAGCGCGGACCATGGGGCCAATAGCTCCCAAACTGCAGCAGCGGCATGGCCCTCAGATGGATGGTGTTGAATGCGACATCACAGGATGCCCTCGCGACATACCCAGGAAAGCCGTCTCTACCAGGGCGTTGCGAAGGATCATCGGCGGCAGGTTGCCCGCAGCCCCGGGTAGAGATAGGCAGACACGAAAGAGGGCTCTATTCTTACCTCTGTTCTGGAAAGATTGAGGTCACACGCATCATGGTCCCGAGTTCACTGCATCAGCGTTAATTTGAACTCGTCGCCCATATCCTCTACCTGCACCGTGCAGCCGAGCTTCTCCGCCGCGCGCCGGACATTCTCTCGTGAGGTTACCGTCTCGACCAACAGCTCGATGGGGAATTTCCCCGCCTGGATGGCATTGCGCGCCAGGATAACCGGTTGGGGACAGGACAGCCCGCGAGCATCAACTGTATGAGTCATTGAATTACCCCTCCATTCTCTGACGCATGGTCAAACCAAGAACGACACACACCACCAGCCCTAGAACGACCGCGGCCATTCCATAGGGATTGATGCCGCCAATCTGCTGCACGCCTTCCACCACCGCATCCGGTGAGCCGGCCAGGGTGAAGTTGTGAGCCAGCCCCGCGCCGGTGATCATGCCCAGCACAAACACCGCCGAGTCGCCGTCCCCTTCGCCAGCGAGGAAAAGTTGCCGGCCCGGGCAGCCTCCGGCCAGGGCAAAGGCCAGTCCGGCCAGCGCCATCCCGAGGAAATTCCACAGGTGCTGGCTGTGAGCTATCGGCTGGCCAAAGAAGCCGACAGGACCGAACTGCCCCAGGAGCAGGTTCATCACCACAGCCACCACCACTAGCGCACCCACACCGCTGAGCAGGTGCGTGTCGCGCATCAGGATCACGTCGCGGATGGAGCCCATGGTGCAAAAGCGGGTGCGCTGGGCTAAGAAGCCGATGAGCAAGCCCGCGCCGAGGGAGACGAGCCAGAAGGCGTGCTGTGAGCCCGGTCCACTCTCACTGAAAAACAGAGCGCCCTTATCACTCACCTTGACCTCAAATATGAGCAGCAGAAGCAACCCGAACATCAGCACCGGCATGATCCAGCCTACGGCCGGGTAGGTCTTGTGCGAGCGGCCCAGGCTGTAGCCTGCCTTGAGGAACTGCACGCCAGCAAAGATGCCAGCCGCCAGGCCGACTAACCCCACCACCGCGTTCAGGTCGCCGGCCGAGAAGCGCAGCAGCGCCCGCCAGGGGCAGCCCAGGAAGGCCAGCGCGCCGATCATGGCAAAGATGCCCAGCACAAAACGCACGATGGGGGCAGAGCCGGCGCGGGCCTTGAACTCGCGGAACACCAGCGCAGCGATCGTCGCACCCAAGACAAAGGCGACGATCTCGGGGCGGACGTACTGGACGACCGCTGCCCGGTGCAGGCCCAGGGCGCCGGCGATGTCCCGCTCGAAGCAGGCCACGCAGACGCCCATGTTCTTGGGGTTGCCCGCATACTCCAAGAGTGGGGCCAGGAGCCCAATGACGGCCCCGGCCAGAATGATGCCCCAGCGCGAGGCAAAGAACCGGGTAAGTTTTTCGGACATGACATCTCCCTCCTTGGATATTTCCACGCACCCCTCGACCTCTTTGTTGTGGGGTACGGCGTGGTCATGACGAAAGCCGCCGCTAGCACACGCTGGCGACGGCTTGGGAGCCGATATCATGTCCGTTTAGGACACGGCCTCTCTGCCGTCCCCCAGAAGGTGCAGGCGAACCGGTAGACGCCAACCGGCACTCCGGTTTCGACTTTAGGTTCTACAGTCGCAAGATACTCATACGGTCCCCATCGACACTCAAATCCTCCCAGATGGGCAAAAGGTCGAAGCATCACAGCAGGAGCTTTTTATAACTTTTCGTTATGGTAAATATATAGCTTGTGAATTATACTAAGAGGCAGAAAACTTGTCAAATCGGCTTTGGGGTGATTGAGGATCCAGGTTCATTACTCTCGGGGCACTTGGCCGGTGCGGTTGTGCAACTCGCCCGGAGGCCAGCGTCGTCGTGGATGAGCTCCTCGCCGTGATGTACGGCTGTGAGGTTGGCCCTTTCAGCAATCGGAGGTCGATTGGGCAACTTGGCGATCTTGAGCTATAATGTTTGTATTGTGCTGCGAACCTTAGCGATTGTGCAAACTTCTCGTCATCCTTTCGTAAGAACTGCTTGGTAGAATAGACACGAGTGGTCATACCAGTGCTTGACGCGGACCATAGTCTGCGTCTGAGAAAGATCAACGATTGCGCCGACCAGGCTGCGGGAGAGGCATTGGCTTGCCAAAAGAACTTGCCCGCAAGAGAAAAGGAGGGACGCGATGAACAACGATGCGGTCACGTACGAATTGGAACCCCTGCCCACGGGGGAGCGTCGTCTGCGCCAGGTGCTGCTCGTGGTCGCCCGCTTGGGCCTAGCCTATCTCTTTTTTAGCCAACTATTCTGGAAGCTGCCCCCCAGCTTTGGCTGCCCCAGTGATTTCCGCTTCACCACTGGCAGCACAGATGCCAATGGGCGAGTCCAATTGCAGCGCACGAGCGGACTGTGCGACTGGATTGGCATCGAGATCGCCTGGTCTGACCAGCCACGCCTCTTCTTTGTCACAAACCTTGACAACCAGGGTTCACCTGAACTCTACCTCAATCTGGGCTGGGCAGCAAAGCTAAATGCCGTCTTCCTGGAGGGTTTTGTGGAGCCCAACATCCGTTGGTTTGGCTGGTTCATCTGGGGCGCCGAGGCATTTATCTTTCTCAGCCTCTTCCTAGGTCTGTTCAGTCGGCTTGGTGGCTTGGTGGCCATCCTCATCTCGGGCCAGTTGGCCCTGGGCTTGGCGGGTATCAGTAATCCCTACGAGTGGGAGTGGTCCTACAATTTGATGGTCCTGCTGTCGCTGATCATGTTTGCCTTTGCGCCAGGCCGGGTATTCGGTCTGGATGCCTGGCTGCGCCCTCGGCTCCAGCAGGTGGCGGAGGGCGGTAGCCGCCTGGCCCGCGCCCTCACCTGGCTGATCTGACTCTGCCCACTCCGTCGTGATCCAACAATGACGACAGTTCGGCGATCCCGCTATGGGCGATTCCTGATCTTGGGGCTAGCCTCGCTGGCCCCCTACCTCTACGCCGTCAGCCTGGGAGACTTGCGCCAGCGCACCGTCGGATTCCTGATCGCCTTTTTCACTGCCTTTGTCCTCTATGCGGGCGCGACCGTCCTGGCGCTCCGGTCGGAGGCTTTCTCCCGCCGGGCTGTGGTGATTAGCTTTGCCATCGTCGTGGCGATCCAAGCGCTGCTCTTGTTCTCGAGGCCAACAATTTCCGACGACATGTACCGCTACGTCTGGGATGGTCGCGTCCAGGCGCAGGGCATCAGCCCCTATCAATATCCGCCCGACGCACCCGAACTACGGGCTCTGCGTGACTCAGAGGTGTGGCCGTTGATCAATCGACGTGCAGCGGTCACCGTCTACCCACCCGGCGCCGAGATGGCCTTTGCCCTACTGTGGCGGATTGCGCCCGACAGTGTGCGCTGGTTCCAGACAGCCATGGCCGCCGGCGGGATTCTGGCTGGTGGATTGCTGCTAGGCCTGCTCCGGGCCCTGAACCGTTCCCCGGCTCGTGTCCTCATCTACCTCTGGTCGCCACTGTTGGCCTTTGAGACCGCGCACGCCGCCCATGTGGATGGCTTGATCCTACCGCTACTGGTTGGTGCTTGGTGGGCCAGGGTGCGAGAACGGGATGGTCTGGTCGGACTGCTGCTCGGCCTAGCAACTGCCCTCAAGCTCTACCCAATCCTGCTGCTGCCGGCCCTGTGGCGGCCTCGACATTCTCGGGGAAGGTGGCAGTTGCCATTGGCTTTTGCCCTTGGTCTCGGCGCGTGTTATCTGCCCTACGTCTGGACCAATGGCTCTCAAGTGCTCGGCTACCTGCCACGCTACTTTGGCGAACGATTCAATATGGGCCTAATCAGCCAGCTGATCCCCCAGCTAGAACGCTTTGGCTTGGAGCCCGACCTGGGCGCTCTGGGCCTTGTCCTAGGCGTTCTAGCCTTGCTGGGATTGATTATGATCTTGCGCCCGGCAGCCAGCGGCGAGCTGGCGGTGCGCCGTTGTGTCTGGCTGATTGGTGCGTTCACTCTGTTAACGCAGAACCTATTCTCCTGGTACTTGCTCTGGCTCCTGCCACTGGTTGCACTCTTTGTGCGACCCGGCCGGTTGCTGGGCCTGCGCGCCGATGCATGGACTGGGTGGTGGCTTTTTTGCGGACTGGTGGCCCTATCCTACACCTTCTTCATCCATTGGGAACCGGTGCCTGCCGCGCTATGGGTCCAGTTCGCGCCTTTGTACGGGCTGCTGTTGTGGGATGCAGGACGTTTCCTATGGAGGAAGCGATTTGGCTGGCAAGGCATGGGTGAAGGGTTGGCGAGCTAGGCAAGCTCTCGGAGCAACCCTCCAAAACCCGCTTCTAGCACTGGCA
>JASFOV010000016.1:0-19118 GCA_050116355.1 Anaerolineae bacterium | reverse complement strand
CTGTGAACTTGCCGTACTCGGGATTCCATCCCTCGCGAGTGCCAGTAACCGTACCAAGTACATAGTCCAGAGCGGGAAAGATGATCTGCTGTCCAACCTCATACGGATCCTGCGGCTGGTAGGCTGATCCTTTGCTAAGCTCCGCTTCTACCAGACCCTCCTCGTGGCGGCAGTGCCGATCGATCACAGCCATCGCCAGCCGGTCGAGAGCGACAGGCTTGCCCTTTTCCAGGATCAGATCGTACATCAGCGTAATGTCACGAGTCCCGATCTCGAATTGTTCTTGCCAATAGGATGCAGTTTGTGTTCTCCGCTGAATCAAGGGGCTCTCCTTTAGCCAGCCGGCCCGACACAATGACCGGGTCGGCTATCATACAAACAATGGCTATTATACCAGGTTTCTACTGGATTGACAACAATTCAACGTCCGGTTACTGAAATCCGCCAGAATTGCCCGTCGTCTGCATTCGCATCCCGGCCTGTATTTCCCGACTGTAGTCTAGCAGAATCGACGTTGCCCTTTGCCTACGAATATGGTATACTTGGGCCACACTTGAAACGGGCTGCCATCCACCGACTGACAAGGAGGAGACTGTGAGCCAATTCTTCCTGAGCGTGGGTCAACTCGCCATTGCGCTGGTCCTCAGCGCGGTGGCTACCTATTTGGCCTTCTATCTGTTCCAGTGGTTCACTCGCGATCTGGACGAGTGGGAGGCGTTGCGCCAGGGCAATCCCGCCGTCGGCGCGGTTCTGGGCGCAATCCTCGTCGCCGTCGCCATCATCTTGCGCCCGGCTCTATCGGTCGATAGCAGCTACTGGGATGTCGGCACAGAACGCTTCCTGCGCCTTATGTTGGCTGAGGCTATCCAGGTCGCGGTCGGCATCGTGCTCTCGGTCCTGATCCTCGCCCTGGCGCTCTACCTGTTCGCTGCGCTTACCCGGGGCATCGACGAGGTCCAAGAGCTAAAAAAGGGCAATCTGGCTGTTGCCGGATTGTTTGCCGGCGTCGTAATCGCGGTGGCGCTGCTGGTTAGCCAGGCAATTCAAGACGTCATGCGCCTGGTCGCGTCGGTCCTATTCTGAGCTTGGAGCACCAGAAAGTCGCCCCATCTGGCCAACGATTGAGGAATGTGAGAAATGACAGAAGAACCCAAGCTGATCTGTGTTCGCACCTGCCAGGGACTTGATCTAGCCCAGATCTACAAGAGCAAGCTCGAGGCTGCCGAGATCCCAGCCCTCCTCAAGTACGAATCGGCCGGGCCGGTGTTTGGCATTACGGTCGATGGCTTGGGCCGCGTAGACGTGATGGTTCCAGAGCCGTTTGCCGCGGAGGCCGAGGCCTTGCTCCAGGACCTCGACGGACCGGATCTACTGGAACCGGACGACGAGCCGGAGGATGAATAGAGACGAGCTCAAGGCTGCCAGGCACGCCTGCCAAAGACAAGGACAGAGGCCGCCAACTTGGATGGCGGCCTTCTGGTTTGACTCCAGTCGCGGCTAGGGGGAGATGTGCGCATCCGCGGGCATGCCGGGCTTGAGCCGATGCTCTGGATTAGGTAAGCGGACCTTGACCGCAAAGACCATGTTCACCCGTTCCTCCTCCGTCTGCACATTCTTTGGCGTAAACTCGGCTTGTTGGGAAATGTACGAGACTGTCCCAGTGAATACCCGGGTTGGAAATGAATCCACAGTCACGCCAATCTCCTGGCCCAAGTACACCCGTCCCAGCTCATCCTCCGGAACATAGATGGTTAGCTTCACGTCATCCAGATTGGCCACGGTCATGAGCGTGGCCCCGGCAACGGCCGCCTCGCCAGCCTGAGCCGGCCGACTGCTCACCAGGCCATCGATGGGGGCACGCAGGGTCATCTTGTCGAGTTGCGTTTCCAGCGCTGCGACGGCCGCCCGCGCCTGCTCAACCTGGGCCTGGGCCACTTTCACTTCCTCAGGTGTCGGTCCTGCTTCCACCTCTGCCAGATTTGTCCGCGCAACCTCAACGCCCATCTCTGCGATCTCGTATTGGGCCTCCGCTTCGTTGACCTGGCTCTTCAAGGCCAGCGGGTTATTGCGCAGCGCCTTGATAGCCCGCAGTACCTGCTGGGCACCCTCTTTGTCCACCCGGGCCGCCTCCAGCGCGGCCTGGGCAGCCTGCACCTGATAGTCGTAGGCCCGGTAGAGGTATTTCTCCTCCATCGAGCCCTGGGCTTTGTACCGGTCGCGCTCGACCTCGGCGGCTGCGATATTGGCCATCGCTTGCTCGATCTGGACCTCTGCCAGGTCCACCTTGGCCTGAGCTTCCACGATCTGGGCATCGAGCTCCTGTGGATTGGCGACGAGCGTCTTTGCATCCTGCCACACCTGCCGGGCAGCGTCCCGTTGCGCTTGGGCCTGTGTCAGTTGTGCCTCTGCACCCAGTATCTCAGCCGGATGGGAGCCTGCCTCTACATTGGCCAGGTTCGCTTCGGCCGCCGAAACAGCTGCCGTCGCTTCGCCCATCTGCGCTTTCAACAAGCTGGCATCCAGCTCAACCAATACCTGTCCAGCCTCCACCTCATCCCCCTCGCCGGCGTACAATCCCAAGATGCGCCCGCCAAACTCGGACACGATAGAGACTTCTGTCCCCTCGATGCTCCCTGAGGCGACCAGCGCTGGTTCTTGAGTCGGCTCCCGGTCACCGGCTAGGACAGCGACAAACTGCTCGGCCCGGCTCGCTTGCAGCCCACCGCTCACCAGGAAATCGATCGCCTGCTCTGGGGAGGTGCGGACCCACCACCACCCCGCAGCCACAAGCGCGACGACGGCAACCACGACAATCACAATCCATCTTCGTTTCATACAGTCCCCCGCACAGCCGCATCCCGATCTCTGCCCGTTGCCGGGCAGTGTTGAGCTTTGTCCATCGTCTATTCCACGTCTAGCAGCACGGCATCTGCCGGCATACCTGGCTTGAGCGCATGATCGGGGTTGGGCAGCTTGACCTTGACGGCGAACACCATATTCACCCGCTCTTCCCGGGTCTGTACATTCTTGGGGGTGAACTCCGCCTCATTGGCGATGAACGACACTGTCCCTCTGAACGTCTGCTCCGGATACGCATCCACGCTGACCTCCACCGGCTGCCCAATCTGGACCCGGCCCAACTCGCTTTCGGGCACATACACCGTCAGCGTCATATTCTCCAGATCGGCCAGTGTCATCAGCGGTGCGCCAGGCAGAGCCACCTCCCCGACATGTACAGGCCGCTCCAGCACAAGTCCTGAAATCGGCGACGACAGACCATACTTGGATGCCTGGACCAGCAGGGTATCCAGAGCGGCCTGCGCCATCTCCACCTGGGAGTCGGCAGCGGCGATCTGCTCCTCCGTGGCGCCAATCTGCAACCCGTCCAGGTGAGCCTTGGCCAGAGCCACCCCCGAGGCAGCCACCTCAAATTGCGCCTCGGCGGCATTGGCCTGTGCCTGCAGAGCCAGCGGACTGTTCCTCTGGGCAACCAGTTCCTGGAGATAGCTCTCCGCGCCACTCCGCGCCGTCTGAGCTTGGGAATAGCCGGTCCACGCCTCCCACGATTGGTAGGTAGCCATCGCCTGCTCGTAGTTGGCCTCCTCCTCCATCGCCGCAGGGACCTTGATCTTGACCTTCACATAGACCGAGACTTTGGTGCCCCGGACGACGATCTTGTATTTGCCCAAATAGTACTCCCCATCCACGACATCCGGTGGAAGCGGGATGTCTGGTGGCAGGTTCCCCAGACCAAAGTTCCCAATCCGGACCCATTCCTCCCGTGGGTCAAAGTCCTCCAGCAATTGCACTGAGGCATCGGCTAGATCCCGTCCCACCTGGGCTGAATTGGCGAACGCTTGCGCCTGTTGCTCCTGCCAATCCAGGACGCTGAGCTGGGCCTGTGCCGCGGTGAGGGCCAACTGCAACTCCTGAGGATTCTCCAGCATCGCCTGGGCGTCCTCCCACTCCACCCGCGCTGCATCTCGCACTGCCAAGGCCTGGTGCAAGAGGGCCCGCGCATGATCCACGCTTTCCGGGCGTACACCAGCCTTCACTCGCGCCAGCCTCGCTTGCGCCACACCGAGTTCGGCCTCCGCGACCTGGATCTGGGAGAGCAGCATCGAGTCATCTAGCTGGACCAGGACCGCGTCCGCTTCAACCTCGTCGCCTTCGTCGGCAAAGAGGGCCACAATCCGTCCGCCCAGCTCGGTGGTCACCGAGGCCTCATTGGCCTCGATAAAGCCCGACGCTACCAGACCCGGCGGCTCTTCGGCTGGCTGCAGGCCAAGGTCGCTGGCAGCCAATGTCAGCTCTCGTTCGGCCCACTCCAGCCACTCTGGATGCTCACCGACGTACCACCACCCAGCGCCCACAACCGCCACAATCAGCATTCCAACACCCAGTACAACAATCCATCGTCTCATGGCAACCGCCTGCTACTTTCTTCCGGTAGTTGGATTTCCTAGCAAGGCACCGTCAACTACCCTCTTCTACCGCCTCTTGTCCAGATCCATCATCCAGTGGCGTTCTGATGCTCGAAATGAAGACATCCTCGAGCGAAGGGGCGATGACATCCATCGTCCGTACCTGCACGTTCGCGTCCGACAACGCCTGTTCGATCCGGGGCTGGGCCTTGTGCACATCGTCGGCCACGGCGTGGATCAGTGCGCCGTACAGGGCAACTTCGTCGAAAAGCCTCATGTCCCGCAACAGCGGGATGGCCACGTCGGGCTGGTCACAATCGATCTCTAGCACCTGGCCGCGCATCTCGGTCTCTTTGATCCGGGCGGGTGAGCCGTGGGCCACGATCTTGCCCCGTTGGATGAAGGCTAGGCTCTGGCAGTGCTCCGCTTCATCCATATAATGGGTCGTCACCAGGATCGTCGTCCCGCCTTCGGCCAGGTCATACAGCAGATCCCAGAAAGCACGGCGGGAGATGGGATCCACCCCCGCGGTCGGTTCGTCCAGAAACAGCATTTCTGGCTCGTGGATGATCGCGGTCCCCAAAGCCAGTCTCTGCTTCCAGCCCCCCGACAGGTTGCGCGTGAGTTCCCCTTCACGCCCCACCAACCCGGCCATCGACAACACATATTCTTTGCGTGCCCGCAACTGCTTGCCCAATACCCCGTAGGTCCGCCCGTAAAAGTTGAGGTTCTCGTTCACGGTCAGGTCGTCGTACAGACTGAAGCGCTGTGACATGTAGCCGATTCGCTGCTTGATCTCAGCTGTCTCCTTCACGATGTCAAAGCCAAGGACCGTGGCCGCACCGGCCGTGGGTGCCAGCAGTCCGAGCAGCATGCGGATGGTCGTCGTTTTGCCCGCGCCATTGGGGCCCAAGAAGCCAAAGATCGTTCCCCGGTCCACGGTGAAACTCACCCGATCCACTGCGGTAAAGTCACCGAATACCTTGCTGAGCTCTACCGCCTGGACTGCGTGATGATTCGCCCGCTGGGATTCCCTAGCCTTGTTCACGCCTCACCTGCCGCCGCGTTCTGTTCCAACCCATCCCCAGTTGTTTCTGCCATGTGCCTACGCACCAGCGAAATGAACGCCTCCTCCATCCTGGGACGGATCTGGCGTAGACCGCTCACCTCGACCCCTTGCGCTGCCAGCGCCGCCCGGACCGCTTCCTGGCGCTCGGTGGCATGGTCGACAAAAACATGGAGCAGGTCACCATAGGTTTGCACCTCCAACACCCCTTCCACGTCGGCGACTACCTGCTCAGCCGTGCGCAGGTCCAGCGACCGTACCTCCAGTAGATCGCCGGCCACCAGACCCTTGATCCGCGCCGGCTCGTCACAGACGATGATCTCGCCTTCATACATCAGCGCCACGCGCGAACAGCGCTCGGCCTCATCCATGTACGGCGTGCTGACAAAGATCGTGATCCCCTCCAGGTGCAACTCGGTAAGGATGTCCCAGAACTCACGCCGACTGACTGGATCGACGCCGGTCGTTGGCTCATCCAAAAAGATGACCTCCGGCTGGTGGATCAAGGTACAGGCCAGCGCCAGCTTCTTTTGCATCCCCCCCGATAGATGAGCCGCCCGCCGTTTACGGAACTCGGTCAGACGGGCAAACTGTAAGAGTCGCTGCTTCCGCTCCCGCCTTTCTCGTCCCCGTACCTGAAAGACATCCGCGAAAAAGTCCAGGTTCTCCTCCACAGAGAGGTCGCCATACAGATTGAACCGTTGGGCCATGTACCCAATGCGCCGCTTGATCTGTTCGGGCTCCTGGACCGTGTCAAAACCAGCGACCCGCGCCGAACCTTCGCTGGGATCCATGATGGCGCACAGCATGCGAATCGTCGTCGTCTTGCCCGCACCATCCGGTCCCACCAAACCATAGATTTCGCCCGGTTCGATCGCCAGATCGAGGCCTGCAACAGCGGTCACCTGCTTGAAGCGCCGGGTCAGGTTTTCAGTCTGGATGATATACTGCTTTTCGGTACTCACCATTCCTCTTCCCAGGTTGGCTGGCCATCCCTTGCCATTCCTCGAGCGACGTCAGGGATAGAGCGGCACCGCATCGTCGGTCACTGGCTGTCCCTGCCCGTCGACCGCAGGCAACCGCAGTCCGGAGCTGGTATCGTACCAGCCGGTGACCACGGTGAAAGGCTGTCCAACCACATCCGGCGGCAGCTGGACGGGCCGGATATCGTGAACAAGGTCGCCCGCCTGCCATTGTTGCGGTGCCAAGAGGCCGGCCAGTGGATAGCCATCTGCCTGTGCCACGAGCTCTCCCGCAGCATCGTAGACGTGCAGGAACACCGTCACATCACCGTCCGGTGGCTGCCCAACCGTCCACCACAGGTGTACCTCCAATGTCTCGTCAGCGTGCCGGACTTGAGCTTCCTGTAACACGAGCGTTTCCCCGAAGCGGGCTTCGATCTCGCCTGGCTCAGCCCCGGACGGCTGAAGCGATCCGGCCTCTGCAAATCCCAGCCGGCTCTGCCCATAGGTAGTGAGATATACCCCGTCGACCAGCCGCACTTCCTCAGCCAGTTCCTCCCGGCTCGCACCCTGGCCCAAGTAGCCAAGGAACGCGGCCCAATCCTGTTTGGCTGGGTCAAAAGCACGCGACCGGATGTCAGGCTCTCCGCCATCCGCCCACCGCCCGTTAACGTAGACAAAGTCCTGAACGCGCACATAGTCGGGGATGAAGGTCAGTCCCTCCGTGCCCACGCGGTAAATGGGTTCCTTGGGCGCTACCCATACCGGCACATTCAAATAGAGAAGCGACGCATCGCTGCCCCGCTCTTCCGCAGCGTGGACCGTCTGCCAGAGCGAACGGGCCACCGCGTCGGCGAGGGTCAACTTCTGTCGCACATAGCTCGAACTGAACACCAACACCGCCGTCAGCGCGGCGATGGCCAGTGCCGTGGCCCACCATCTTCTCTCCAACTTTTCCCACAGAAACACAGGCACCCCTGCCCACAGCAGGGCACTGCCCACGCCACCCAGATACAGGATTCGCGGGCTATTGATCACGTATCCAAAGTCCAGCATGAGCCACAGCGGCAGCAGCCCAACGGCGAGCCAGGCCAGCGCAAACAGGAACCAGCGCACCTGCTTCACCCAGTAATAGAATGCAAACAGGGCTCCCAAACCGGCGACGCCGATCGCCGCCATCAGGACGTACCGGTCCAAGGACAGAACACGCTCCAGCGGTGTGGCCAAGTGCGAGATGGGATACAACAACCCTTGCAGGAAGAAGGCACTGTTCTGCCACAGATCCATCCAGGCCGGCAGCCGCACAGAGGCCCCGGTCTCTGGCTCCATCAGCACCACGACCGGCAGAGCCACCCCCCAGATCAGCACGGCGTACAGGCCTGGCAGCCACGAAAATCGCTCAAACTCCTGCCGGGAGCGTCCCAGCGCCTCTACTGCCAGGATGGCCAGGGGGATGGTAACCCCCGTTTCGTAGGCGAACGGCGCCAGCAGACCCGCCACCAGCGACGCCACCAGCCACCAGCGCGAAGCCCGCCGGCGACCCTCCCAGTACAAAAGGACACAGATCATGACCAGAGTGGCGATCAGGGGCTTGGACAGAGAGCTGGTCGACGGCACCGCCTGGTAACTAAATGGGTAACTGACAAACAGCACCACCGCTACAAGCGCCAGCACGCCCCGCACCCGCCCCTGCCCTGCACGCCAGGCGATCGCGCCAACCAAGACGGTATTTGCTGCGTGCAGCACCAGATTCAAGAGGTGCATCAGCCGCGGCTCGTTGTACCCTAGCAGCAGATGTCCCAGCTTCCACACGCTCATCGTCAGCGGCCGGTAGTAACCCAAGCCTTCGGCTGTCGTCCAAATGGCTGGCAGCGAATGCCAATCCAGCCAGCGCAAATGGATCATGTCGTCAAAAAAGAACGGCAGCCCAACCGCTTCCCGGTACAGGAACGCTGTCCCCACCACAGCCAGAATCACCAAACTGCCCGCCAGCAGGGCTGACCGTGCCCACCTGCCAATACCCGTAGTTTCGATCTCAGAAGGGATATGGCTCATGTCACAATCCAAAGGTCTCTCAGTCGTCCTTCTCCAGGATCACTATCATTGCTCAACACCGTCAGGCGACGGGCGACGCTCCAAACACGCTGATAGGCGGGTCCGCTACAATGGCGCGTTCTGGACACTGCTTCACACAGGCCGTACACTGCTCGCACTCCTCCGGTCGGGCCACGCGCGATTTGCGCGAGCCATCGCCAGTGCGGTACAGATCGAACACGCCCTTGGGGCATACCGCCACGCACGTCGCGCAGCCCTGGCAGCGCTGACTATCAACTCGCAGCTCAAACCACTCCTCCAGCTCGTAGCCGATCAAGGCCCACAAGTCAAAGGTGCGCGGCCACTTCCGTCCCCAGTAGGCCACTGTGGCCCCGGCTCGCAGCGGACTGGTCCCATCCAGGTCAAAACCCAGCACCAGGGCCACCAAAACCAGAGCCAGGCTCCAGCCAACCAGCTGCCCCCCACTCCATGCATCGCTGGCGAAGGTATAAACGGCCAAACCGGCGACGCCCAGTAGACTGAGCAGCAGCGTCTTTACCAAGCCCACAGGTCCCGGCACGAACCGCTCGATCTGCGGATACAAGGCAAACAGGAAGAGACTGAACACCCATGTCATCGCCGCTAGGCCCAGCGCCGTCGGCACGCTAAAGAACGCCGCAGGCACGGCCGCCACCAGGGACAGGGGCGTCGCCCACATCACCGCCATCTGCAGACGATCACTCAGGGGGAACTGCACGCGCCGCATCTCCCCGCTCTTGACCCAGCCCGCGGCCAAATAGGCCGGGATATCTCGGGCATAGACCGGTCCGAACGTGCAACGCCAGCCCGTTGCCTCTTCGACCCGGGTGATATCGACGCCCGGCGCCGAAAGCTGGGGAAGGATGAGCGTGCGATGATCCACCCTGTCTGCGATCCGGCTTGTCTTGACCACCGAGATGACCGAGTGGGCGTTGAACATCCCACCGCCTGCTGAGCACCATACATTGATCCCCTTGGTGGGGGCGACCAGCAAATAGCAGTCCAACCCTCCCAGGGACTGGATCACCCGACGCACCGTCAAGTCGAAGTTGCAGGTCACCAAAACGGGCGCCTCTCGCCCCGGCTGGCCAAGGACGCGCAAACCCGTCTTGGTCGGGAACGGGAAGAAGCGGAACATAGTCTCCAGAACCGTCTTGATTGCTTCAAGCATCCCAATCCACCTTTTCGGCTACGAACAGCTTCAGTGTGCCCGCCAGATAGCCTTTTGTCTCTACGATGCGAAACCCAGCGCTCTCGATCTGCTCATCCAGGTGAGCCACCCGGTGCGTCGTGTTCTGGGTCAGCAGGTAGGCCAGCAGGGCAAAAGGCAGCCTAACTAGGTAAGTAACCAGGCGTCCCAGCACCGCATCCGGGAGAATCTCGTCCGCAACAAGCAGACGCCCCTCCGGTCGCAGCACGCGCCGGCACGCATTCAACACATACTCCGCCTCGCCGGTCGAGAACTCGCTGAACACCAGCGCACTCACAATCACATCAAAGCGTTCCTCCGCGAAGGCACCGTCGATTTCTACGGCACCCAATTCCAGCAGCCGGACGCGATCCGCCAAGCCCCGGGCCTCCAGTTGGGCAGCCGCTTGGCTCAGCATCTGTGGCGCAACGTCGATCCCGGTCACATGCGCCCCCTTTTCGGCCAACCGTACCGCTAGCGCCCCCGTGCCACAACCCACATCCAAAACCTGTGCTCCAGCATCGATCTGGGCCGCAATGTCCTGCCACACCCGCTCCAGGCGCCCCAGGGTCAGCAGCCGCATGCCCCGCTCGTATCGCTCGGGCGCGGATTCCAGAACCTTCATGTATGCGTATGACATCTTGTGTCACTCAGTCCAACCGTTTCCGAAAGCGGACGGCGGCCAGGCCAATGACCGCCACACCAAACACACTCAAAGCCACCACATCCCCAGCCAACATCTGCAACCCCGATCCCTTTAACACGATCGATCGCACAATCACCAGCGCATAGGTCAACGGGATCGCTTTGCTCACATATTGAAGAACCGCCGGCATGGCCTCGATCGGGAAAAAGTAGCCCGACAGGAATATGGACGGCAGCAATATGAAAAATGTGAGCAACATCGCCTCCTGCTGGGTCTTGGACACGGTCGAGATCAGGATGCCCAATCCCAACGACGTAGCCATAAAGACACCGGACAGGGCCAACAGCAGCGGCACGTGGCCATGCACCGGCACACCAAACCACCACACGCCGATCAACAGTATCTCTAGCAGATCCCAGAAGGCGATCAGCACGTAGGGCACCACCTTGCCCACGATCAGCTCCACCGGACGGATAGGCGTTACGATCAGCTGCTCCATCGTGCCCACTTCCCATTCCTTCACGATCGACATCGCGGTCAACAACATGGTCAACATGGTCAGAATGACGGCGATGAGTCCTGGGATCATGAAATTGGCGCTTTCCATGCTCGGATTGTACCAGACCCGCGGGTGAACCTCGATGCCAGGCGCTCCTGACAGCCGCTCGCCCAACGTCTGTTGCATGATCGCCACCGATTCGTTCTGTCCCACCCCTTGCGCCACAGACAGAGCAGTGGTCGCCACGTTGGGATCTGAACCATCTAACACAAAGCCGACCTTGACCTTCTCGCCCCGGGCCAGATCGCGCTCATACCCCGCCGGAATCAGGATCGCGGCCCGTGCCTGCCCGCTGTCCATGACCTGAGCCAGCGCCGTTTGGCTCTCCACCGACACAGCCATATCGAAATAGTCCGAAGCGCGATACGCTTCTAGCAAGTCACGGCTGGCCGCTGAGCGGTCCTGGTCCCAAACCGCAGTCCGGAGATGCTTGACATCCGTCGTTGCCGCATAGCCCATCAGGAGCAGCTGGATCACCGGGATCAAGAATATCACCGCCAGTGTACGTGGGTCCCGGATAATGTGCAGGAACTCCTTGCGGGTGATGGACAGAACACGCACCACCATGGGATCAGGCGCCCTCCTCCGCGCGCAAACCGTCCAAGAGCAGGGTGGCCAACAGCTCGGGCACCTCATCCCAACAGGCCTGCAACGGCTCGTCGCCCAGGATGCGCAGGATGAGCAAGCCCACAAACATCCCCTGAACCAGCCGCGTGACCAGCTGACCGTCCAGCGACCGGATCCGACCATTGGCGATCTGTCCCTCGATGTAGGGCTCCAACAGCATAGCGATGCGCAACACATATTCTTGGTAGAAGCGCTCGCGCAGACTGGGGTGGACGAACACCTGGGGCAGGATAGCTTGCAGCATCTCCTCGCTCCGCTCGATGCGTCCCATCCGTTCCGCAAAGGCAGCGACGACAAAATCATGCATGTCCCGGTCCCGAGCTGCGAACAGGTCAGCGGGCATCTTCTCCAGGTCGGCGAGGCGGGCCATGATGGCCAGTAGCAGGTCAAACTTGCTGTCAAAGTAGTTGTAGATCGTCCCGTCGGCCACATCGGCCCGCTGTGCGATCTCCCGGATCGTCGTCTGGTGGTAGCCGTTCTGGGCAAATACCACCGCTGCCGCGTCCAGGATCCGTTGTTCCCGCTCCAACTTGAGCCGTTCCCGCCGGGATAGCTGCGTTCCGTTGGCTGAAGGACTGTCCATATTGAATACTCCTTCATATATGAATAGCGACTCGATTATGAACAACCATTCATATTATACCACACCCAACCCCAAGAGTCAATCCCCAATCCAGGGAAAATGCGGCTATTGCAGAGTTGGTAAGGTACAGATTACACCCGCGGATCCCACCAGCCACGATCTAGGAGACGCTGCCGGTCATACACCGCAGGGTCGTTCACTCCAGCCGCCGCCGGAGCAGGTAGATGGTCACCACATTGATACCGACGCCCAAGAGCGCCAGACTCACCAGTTCTTTCCAAAATACGTCGACACTGGCCCCTTTGAGCAGGATGCTACGCAATATGATTAGCCAGTGCTTGATCGGCACAAAGTTCGCTATCCGCTGCAATAGCCAGGGCATGTTCTCAACCGGAAAGGCATAGCCCGAGAACACGACCTCAACCATCATCAACATGAACGCCAAGAGCAAGGCCTGCACCTGTGTCTTGGACACGGCCGAGAGCAGCAATCCCCAGCCCATCTCAATGAGCAGGTAGAAGAAGGCGATCACCAGCAGCAAAGTCCACGAGCCACGCATCGGGACCCGGAAGACGAACACGACTAGACTGAGCATCAGCAAAAAGTTGGTATATGACAGGATCAGCACCGGAAGAGCCTTGCCCGCGATCAGTTCGCTGCTGCGCAGCGGGGTGACCAGCAGTTGTTCCAGCGTCCCCAGCTCCCGTTCGCGGGCAATGCCCAGCGACGCCACCATCAGTGCTACACCCACCAGCATAAAGCCCAGCTCCGATGGCACCTCATAGTTGGAGGTCTTGAGTTCTTCGTTGAACCAGACGCGGGTGTCGAGGCGAATGACGTCGCCCCACTGAGCGGCGAGATCGCCCATGCGCTCCAGACTGATACGTTGGGCGAAACTAGCGATAGCCCCCTCGGCGCTCAAGCTCGCTGCCCGGGCCGCCGCCGGGTCCGCGCCGTCCAGTACAATCTGGACCTGGGCCGGTTGCTCGTACGCTAGCAAGGTCTCCTCGAATCCGGGCGGGATCAACACGGCAGCCAGCACGGTTCCGGCATCCACGAGGTCGCGCGCGCCGGCTTCGTCGAGTGGGTAGTAGTCGGCATCAAACGTCGCCGTATTCTCCAACGCTACGACCAACGCCCGGCTGGTCGCGGTGCGATCCCGGTCAACCACCGCTGTAGGCATGTGATCGATGTCGCCCGAGGTCGCCCAGGCCACCAGGGCCAGCTCGGTGACTGGGCCAAAGAAGACAAAGAGCAGGATCATCTTGTCCCGCCACAGTTGGAGGAATTCCTTGCCCCCCAGATTCAGGATTCGCGTCAACATGCCCGCACCCAATGCCCAATCCGCATCATGCCAGCTTCTTTTTGAACAATAGGATGGCCAAGCCCATGAATACCATGCTCATCACCAGCAGGGCTAGGGCAAACGGCCACAATGCCTCCAGCCCCTGCCCCTTAAGAAAGACCCCACGGCTGATCATCACAAAGTGGGTGGTCGGCACCATATAGGCTTCCATCTTCATGATCGGTTCCATGCTGACCAGCGGGTAAAAGATCCCCGACAGAAAAAAGCCCGGGAAAAAGAACACCAGCATGGCGCCCAGCTGAGCCGCTTGCTGTGTCTTGACAAAGACCGACATGACCAGCGCGATGGCCAGCGACGCCAGCAGGAAGGCAATGCCAAACATCAAATAGAGCACGAGACTGCCCTTGAACGGCGACCCAAACCAGAATACCGCCACCATCACACACAGGACGATGCCCAACAAGCCGCTTAACACGTAGGGAATCAGCTTGCCGAAGAGCAGTTCCGACCGGCGAATGGGTGTGGCGATCAGCTGCTCCAGCGTGCCATGTTCCTTCTCTCGCGTGAGGGCCAGGGTCGTCGTCACCGCAGGCATGCCCATCACCACCGCGATCAGCGCCGGCAGGAAGCCGATGACCATCTCTAGCGTCGGGTTGTACCATGTTCGCATGCGCAGGTCGATGGGCGCCAGGGCCGCCGCGTCGAGCGGCAAACCCGCCTGAGCCGCTGCGGCACGGGCAACCTCCAAGGCGAACTGCTGAGTGTAGCCCCCAATGTGTAGCATGACCGTATTGGCCGTCGTCGGCTCTGTTCCCTCGACCAGCACTTGGACGCTGGCCTCCTCGCCGGCGCTCAGATTGGCCTCGAATCCGGGCGGGATGACAATGGCTGCTTTCGCTTCGCTGGTCATCAGCCACCGCTCCAGGTCATCGTAGCTGTCGGCGACAAAGCGTACCAGCACGTCCCCCGTGCCCCCCAGGCCGGCCAGATACCGCCGCGACAGCGGCGTGCCATCCCGGTCCATGACCGCCACCGCCACATTCTCGATATCTACCATAAAGGTGTAGGCCATCACCAGCAGCAGGAATACGGGCGACACCGTGACCAGGAAGAAGGCGCGCCGGTCGCGTAGAATATGACGCGCTTCCTTGCGGACCACCGCCCAGGTTCGGAGCAGGTTCATCTCGCCCTTTCTACGACTTGACCTTGCGCAGCAGCCACAGGCAGATCCAGCCCAGCCCCAGCGGATCGCCGATGGCGGCCGCGATGCTGATCCATCCCTGCTTCGAAAAGCCGATCGCCGGCAGCAGCCAATTCCATTCAACGTAGGACAGCACCACCGCTGGGATAAGGCAGACCAGAAGGTCGCCCCCCAGCCCCAATGGCCGCCGGCTCTTGAACAGTACCGGGATCAGCCAGCCCGACACCAGCGCCAGGACCCCGGTGACCCCCACGATAATGATGGTTCCCCTATCCATTGTTCCCCCTTTACTTACTCGACAGGTACAGTGCTATCCTAGCCCCTATGCCTGCGCACCGCCATCGCCCGTCTTCAGACCACGGATGATCGTCTCCAGAAAAGTGTAGCTGATCTGCCGCCATTCCAGATCGGGCTTCATCAGCGTGTAGGCCGCCAGACCGTCGTAGGCGGCCAGGACGGCCCAGACCAGTCCCTCTGCATCGACCGGTTGGAACTCGCCGCTATCGACGCCCCGTTGTACAATGCCCACCACGACATCCTTGTACTCCTCGAGCAGATCCGCGTACAGGCGGCTTGCCTCCTCGCGGTTCGAGCTGGATGCCCAGTAGCTGAGGAACAGCATAAGCAACCCTTCCGCCCACTCAAAGAGCTGCTCCATGCTCTGCACGAGGGCCCAGAGCTGGCCTTCGGCGGTCTCGTGCTCCTCCAGCGCGGCCAGCGCGCCCGTGCCAAAAGCCTCAAACGCGGCCAAGATGGCCGCATTGAACAACTCCTCTTTGCTGGCAAAGTACCAGTAGATCGTCCCCTGGCTTACACCCGCAGCAGCTGCCACATCCGACACATTGGCCGCGTGGTAGCCTTTATCGACAAAAACAGCCAACGCCGCCTCCAGGATCTGGCGGCGGCGCTCCTCACGTGCCTGTTCTCGCTTATCCGGAGCGTCCATCATGGTCCCTCCTTCGTTCTCCACCTTTCAACTGACTGACTAATCAGTCAGTCAGTAGTATATCACAGTGCAACCGTTTTGTCAAGCCCCAACATTCACTCGTTGTAGGGTTGAGGCCAAGTCTCCAATTGATTATGGTTTGACCGTGGCTGGGCGCGGGAGGGTCTCCAATCAGTCTGCGACCGCTGCATCGACCGCCGGTGGGATGGCCGCCTGCCGCTCAGCAAGACACCTGCGAAAATCTGTTTGGCGGCTCCCCCACTCCATGGTATAATGCTTTTAGAAAGAAACCGGCGCATAGGCAGTGGGCTGAAGATGACGGGTATCCACCAGCAAATCGATGCATTGGAAGCCGCTTTCAAGCGGCTACGCAAGGGTGAGCTCCAGACCTTCAATGAGCTACCCTTCCTGCTGGACACTCTCCGCCAGAGCGCCACCGACCTCGAGCACCGCCAAGAGGAATTGGGCTCCCTCTACGAAGTCACCCAAGAGATCGTCTCCATCCTCGAACTCGACGATCTGCTCGAATCGATCCTCGACCGGGCCATCGTGCTGGTGGGCGCCGAACGGGGTTTCTTGGTTCTGTACGATCCACGCCGGTCTCCCGATGACTTTCAGGTGGCCGCAGCTCGCCAATTTTCCAGCGGAGATGTGGACGATGCCCAGATCGAGGTCAGTCATGGCCTCATGCGCCGGGTGCTTTCCACACGCGAGCCGGTCGTCACCACCAACGCCCAGGAGGACCCACGGTTCCAGACCAGCAACAGCGTGGTCACCTACCAGATCCGCTCTGTACTGGCGACGCCGATGCTGGCCAAAGAAGAACTCATTGGCGCTATCTATGTCGATACTCGTCTCGGCTCGCGCCTGTTTCGCCAGGCGGATTTGGCCCTGCTATCGGCCATGGCCAACCAGGCCGCGGCAGCGGTGCAAATGGCCCGTCTCTACCAGGACCTCTATGCCCGCAATCTGGAACTACAGGTGACCCTGCGCGAGCTGCAGAACACCCAGGACGAGCTCACCCGGGCCGAGCGGCTATCACTGGTTGGACGGATGACGGCCAGCATCATCCATGATCTCAAGAATCCCATGACCGCCATCAAGGGCTATGCCTCGATTCTGGGCCGCCAGCACCTGGATCCAGCCCTCCGCGAGAGGTACTCCAAGACCATCGGCCATGCCGTCGACCGCTTTGTGGACATGACGCAGGAGATCCTCGATTATACTCGCGGCGGTGGCGATCTCAGCTTGTCCAGTGTCCACCTGGACGAGTTTGTCCGGGACCTATGTGACTTTCTGCGACCAGCGTTCGATGAAAGAAAGCTAGCACTCAAGTGCGAGGTCGAGGACATGGGCCGGTTGGTGATGGACGAGACCAAAATAAGGCGTAGCCTGTACAACATCGCCAGCAATGCCAACGACGCCATGGAGCCTGGCGGCACCCTCACTCTGACCGTATCGCGCACCGATGCCTACGTCGAATTCTGCCTCAGCGATACCGGGCCAGGCATCCCGCCCCAGATCCAGGATAAGCTCTTTGAGCCCTTTGTGACTTATGGCAAGCCCAGCGGCACGGGATTGGGTCTGGCCATCGCCAAGAAGGCGATCGAGGACCACGGGGGCACCATTACCGCGGACAGCGCCCCCGGCCAGGGTACCACCTTTGTCATCCGCTTGCCCGCCAGACTCCACCGGGAGTAGCGAAGCCCTTCACCGTGCCAGGGCCTCGCCCTCTGGCTGCATTCCCTGCTGCGGAGACCCAATCTGTGCTCGCTCACCGCGTGTGCAGCACCGGGTGCTAGCCCGCTTGGCGCACGGTTAGCGGCAAATATACACGGTATCCCAGCAATCGCCCAAAGACATTGGCGTCCTGGCCTTGGGCTGTCTCGTGCCACACCACAAGAGCGCTGGGCGAACCGCCCGCCACGGCCGGCATTGCCTCATCGTGCCCGACCGGGAACAGACGGCTGCCGAGGGAAACCTCAAAGGTGGGCGGCATGACTCCCGTCTCGCTCACGCGCCGCCCAAAGATATCAAACCCACCGTCTGATTGCTGCCAGACAACCGTATAGCCCAGGGGCTCGCTGCTGGCGATGGTGGGCATCATCTCCTGCCGCCCGCTCACGGTGGCGATGTTCAGCAGATTGACCGGCTCGCCGTCCACGTTGCACAGATAGCCCCGGACATCGCCAACAGTGTCGTTCCAGTAGTCCTGAAAGACCACCACATAGGGATTCGCCTGATTCAGGCGGTAGGCCGCTACAGCCGGATCCCTTTGATCTTTGCCCGAGGAATCGATGGGGTGCTCCGCAAGCAGCCCGCCACCGTTTGCGTTGTAGACTCGCCGGCCATAGATGTCCTTGTTGTCTGCTCCGCCGGGGTCGTGGACATAGACTACCAGGTACTCGTTGTGGTTCAGGTTGTAGGCGACATCCGGATCGCTGTTCGAATAGAACGCAGTACCCTCGGCCACTGGAAAACTGTTGGCATCTATGGATGTGGCGCTCAGCCGCCGGGCCCATACGCCCGTAAAGGTGGACTGATCGGACCAGACTACCAAGTAGTCCTGGTGATTTTCGTGGTGATTGTACGCCACGGCCGGACGCCCCTCGGTCCCCGGCCGATCGCTGGAGATGTCAAAAGACGCTGATAGCCCCCCTGCCAGACACTCAGCCTGCAAGCGAGCACCCCGGATCGTCCCGTATTGTTGCCACACGATCAGGTACTGGTCTTGCCAATGGTTGTAGACGACGTCGGGATAATCGCCGCTGGCGCTGACAGGGTAGGACCTCAGGGGCGCGCCTAGGCCAGACAGGCAAACGGCGGTGATGCCCCCCTCATCCTGGTAGACCACCAGAAAGCGCTTGCGTTGCGTATCCTGGGCCACCGACGGGAACCATTCATAGCTGGGGGACTCAGCCGCAATTGGAAATGGTTCACCAATGAGTGGGGCGGAACTACCTATAGCATCGAGGACCGGAGCCATGAGCCATGCCATCAGTACCACCAGCCCGCCCAGGAACGACAACTTGTGCGACCGCTTCCCCTCGAACATCACTCGGCCTCCTTGCCCAATCCTCAAGGCTCTATCTCCAGGATCTTGGTCCCGCTCAGACTTCATCCAGCCGCAGCCGATGCGCAGCCGGGGTCTGCGCTCCCTGACAGCTCTGTTGGCGTCATTATACAAGACCGCGGAGCGACTGTCAATGATGCGATAGCGCGCCTTGACACACCGCGGCATTTGATGTATAATGACTATCAGTCAGTGACTGACCGCCAGTTCGCCCTCGACTAGGAAAGTGAGGAGGAGCTTGGGAACCGCAGAGCGACGAGCACGCGAAAAGCGCCGGCGACGCCGGGAGATCCTTGATGCTGCCCGGCAAGAGTTCTTTGATCGCGGCTTTCACCACCCCACAGTCGACGACGTGGCCGCCCGCGCCCAGGTGAGCAAAGGCACTATCTACCTGTACTTTGAGAGCAAGGAGGAGATCCTTGCTCATTTGCTTTTGGAAGGCTTGGATCTCTTGCTCCACGAC
>JASFOV010000015.1:0-19247 GCA_050116355.1 Anaerolineae bacterium | reverse complement strand
GTAGGTGATATACCGGCCCAGCGCCTCCTCGACCTCGGCATGGCTAGCGGGGCTCAGCTGCAACAAGCGGCACGTATCCCAGTCCCGGGTCTGCAGAAAGCGCATCACCTTGAGCGCGTTGACCGAAAGCGAGCTCATACCTACGCGGTCATGGCCACACGTGGGACAGAAGACACTGCCCTCAGCGACATTTAAGTAGTTGGTCCCCGGTTCCAGCTGCTTCCGGCAGGTTCCACACACAAACAATTGCGGCTGGTAGCCTACCAGACCCAGCAGGTGCAACTCGTAGTAGCGGGCCGCCAGGGCCAGATCTTGCGTCTCACATAACCATCCCAACGCGTCCTTCAACAGATCAAACAGCAGGCGATTCTCATCCCGCTCCGCCGTGAAAGCATCGGCCAGCTCCGCGACATAGTAAGCATAGGTCGTGCGCAACAGGTCTTGGCGCAGCACCAGGTACGGTTCCAGCGTTTCAGCCTGTGTCAAGATGTCCAACTCTCGTCCGACTGCCACCAGAAACTGGGAGCGGCTGAACAGCTCGACATGGCCGCTCTTACGGCTGGTCGGCTTGCGCACGCCCTTGGCGATCAGTTTCAGCTTGCCGCGCTCGGGTGTGAACACCGTCAGCAGCCGATCTGCCTCACCAAAATCTGTCCGGCGAAGCACGATCGCTTCGGTACGGTACACCCGCTCGCGACGTGACATGCTCCCGCTTCCTGTTTCCTATCCCACAGACATGCAGCCAGTATTCGGTCGTTTGAGGCGGCAGGCATCTGTACCGGTTGTACCGCCTGCCGAACTCGTGGGCCCGATTATACCACCCCTTGCAGAACAGGACAAACAAAAAAGGCCCGCCACCCGATTGCGGCGGACCTTTCCGGCGCCAGTGCGTCCATCACTCAGTAGTATCCCTGCAGACCCACACCCATCTGCACGTTGGTCAGGACGGTGCCGATCAAGCGAGCGTTGATCTGTTCCAAGCGCTGGACCGCCGTGCGCACGTACTCACGCCGCGTCTTGCCCGCGCCGATGACCAACAGAACACCGTCTACCTTGGTGGCCAACAGAGCAGCGTCGGTGACCGCTACCACAGGCGGTGTGTCGAACAGAACCTGATCGGCCCCTTCACATAGCACGGCTATCACCTCCTCAATACGCCGCGAGCCCATCAGATCAGCCGGATTGGGGGGCAATGGTCCACTGGTCAGCACAGCCAGGTTCTCGATACTCGTCTCTTGTACCGGAGGTGCAGCCAACGCTGACTCATCCATCATCATTGTCGTCAGACCGCTATGGTTCTCCAGCCCAAACAACTTGTGCAGTGTTGGCCGGCGCATATCGGCGTCCACCAGCACCACCCGGCGGCCCCGCTGGGCCGAGACGACAGCCAAGTTGGCCAGTGTCGTAGACTTGCCCTCGCCGCCCCCTGCCGATGTGACGACGATCGTCTGGAGCTCCTCATCCAAGGCCGCAAAGTCCAAGTTGGTGCGCAGGGTGCGGTACGCCTCGCTGATGGGTGATCGCGGCTCGGAAACGGTGATTAAATCAATCGATTTTTCATTCATGGTTGCAATCCCAGTAGGAGAGTGAGTGTCAAGCAACTAGAGCAAGCCAACGATCAAGGCCCCGAGGCCAGCGCCAATCACCAGACCTACGAGAAAGAGCAAAAAAAAGCCCGGGTCAACCCAAGCCGGCAGTCCCCATTTCGCCTTGCCCTCCGCGCTGGGCGCATTGCCCGCCGGAATGAGCCCCAGGACCGTGACCCCAACCGCTTTCTTGACATCCGATGAGGTGCGGATGACATCCGACTGCAGCCACTCCAAAAAGAAGACGATGATGCCGCCCACTATGGCGCCAAACACAGCGCCGGCCAGCACGTTGAAATTGATCTTTGGCGACGCTAACGGCACATCTCGGATGTCGTCCACCTTTTCAACATAGATGCGGTCGCGTTTGTCCTGTTCCGCATTCCACTGCCGCCGCTCTTCGACAAACACATCGGCCAGCGTCTGGGCCATCAGGCGGGCTTCCTCGGGATCGTTGCTCTCTGCTTGTAGGGCAATGCTCATCGTCGAAGAATCGGCGCTGGCGTCCAAGTTGGCCAAAAAGTCGTAGGTACTCATATCGAGCTGGGCGCGATCGATGGCTTCCTGTGTCATGCGATGGCTTCTGATATTCAGGACGTAATTGCGCATCAGATCCTGGGCAGCCTGATTCAGCCCCCAATCGGCGCGGGCGGGGACGATGCTAAGTTGGATCGAAGCCCGGTAGGTCTCGGGCATGATCAAGCTAACACCTAGCGCCGCAATGGCAGCCACGATGGTCACCAAGATTATGATCCAGCCGCGCTTGCGCGCGATATTCCAATACTCCCGAAATTCCACGATTTCCTCCAAACTGGCCTTATCCAGTCAAGGAATTGTATCATGAAAGAGCCCAATTCCCAAATCGCTAGGGATTCAGGAGCGCTCCGCCTTCCGCCGCGCACGGGACGCTCTGGGGATCTCACCCAGCACACGCAAGCCCAGCGATTCGATCTCGGTGCGATTCCGAACCGTATCGTCGAGATAGTCCCACAGAAACACAAGCGCTACGCCAGCGATCAGCGCCACAAACAAGCGAAGGGGGAGATCCAATTGATCCTGCAGGCTTGGTCCTGCTTGGCCAATGCCCGGCCCGTCGATCAGCACCGCGCGGGCCTCGACGCCAGTCAACTGCGGAAAATAGTCAGCTCCACCATCTTCGATAGCAGCTGCCGTCGCTTCGGCAACGGCCTGCACGCGGGCCGGGTCGTTCCCCGTGATGGTGACGGTCATGATACGGTGCTCCCGGCTGGCAAAGATGGAACCAGCCGCGACGTCAAATCCAACGCGCTGGCTGATGCGGCTGGCAAAGTCCCCACCTTTTAGCACCTCGCTCAAGTCATCGGCCAGATACTCAGAGGCCAGCCACGCATCTGACCGGCCCTCACCCGACACACTATCAACCGGCTCCACGCCCTCAATCCCGATGGCAAAGCGCATCGAGGCCACATAGACCGGTTCGGGTGACTGGTAAGTAACCAGGCTGACGACCAGAACGAGGATCACCAGCGCGGCGATCAGCCACCACCGCCGCCAGACGATATGCCAATACTGTCGCAGTTCCATAGGTCCCCCATCTGACCAGGTACGATACCGGGCTACTGCCCTACCCGATCACGTGCTCCTGAATGAACCTTCTCAGCTCAGCCTCAAATACCTCCGTGCTGAACCTCTCAGCATGCGCGCGAATGGCGACCGGATCAAAGTTCATCTTCTCAAAACGGCGCACAGCCTCCACCAGCGACTCGGGCGTCTGATCGCGGAAAAAGACGCCGGTCTCGCCCTCGGAAACGCTATCGAGGGCTCCTCCACCGGCATAGGCGACCACGGGCCGACCAGCAGCCATCGCCTCCACTGGCGTAATGCCGAAATCTTCGAGGCCAGGGAAAACAAACGCCCGGCAGCGTGCCATCAAGCCAGCGAGTTCACTGTCCGGCACACGTCCCAGAAAGCGTACATTGGGTCCAGCAATAGCTTCCAAACTCGCTCGATCGCGCCCTTGCCCACCAATCCACAGAGGCAACCCCAGTTCGGTAAAGGCCCGAACGGCTAGGTCAATGCGTTTGTACGGGACCAGTCGTGAAACGATCAGAAAATAGTCCTCGCCGTCGCCTCGAGGATCGGGGACAAAGCGGCTCGTGTCCACTGGCGGATAGATGATCTTCGATTCACGGTCATACAGCCGCGAAATCCGCGACTGCACCTCGCGCGATATGGCGGCAAAGTCGTCCACGCCGCCGGCAGCGGCTCTCTCCCACCGTTGCAGCCGGCTCAGGAATGGCCGCACCAAGCGCTGTGCAGCGCCAGCCCCCTGCTCGCGATCCACATAGGTATCAAACTGCCACACAAAGCGGGTGGGCGTCAGACAATAGCACAGATGCCGCGTCGCAGGCGAGGTCTTGATCCCCATGCAAAACGCGCTCTTGTTGGAAATCACCAGATCGTAGCCGTTCAGGTGCAATCCGCCGAAAGCATAGGGATACAAGAGCACATACGGCTGATGGTTCCGGTAGATGCCTGGTAAATGGTCCATCCAGGTGGTGCGGATGTCCCACTGGCGATAGGCGGCCGGCATCCCCTCACGCCAGTAGATGGACGTATACACCGGGGCATCAGGAAACATAGCCACCAGCGTCTCCAAGACCCCTTCAGCGCCACCTATTTGGTTCAGCCAATCATGGACGATTGCAACCCTCAACGAATTTTCCATAAGCGAGCGACAGCCACAGTATAGCAGAAATCCTCTAGAATGACAAGAACGGACAGGTTCCTCATGGCAGCCCGTCCGGCGGCCCCATTCTATTACCAAGTCATGGAGTTAGGGGAGGGTGAAGGTGGCGGTGTTGTTCTCTCTATTTGTCTCAGGATAGGCCCCGTCCGCCTCAGGAGGATTGACAGTGAAGGTAAGAGTACCGCCGCGGGTCCAGAGATAACCAACGCGAAAGGCAGCTACACCGCTGCCGCTGCCCTGGACCAACGGAACTTCATCCGTAATGTTGCGACCGGCCTCATTCTCGATACGAATGGGGACCCGGTCGGCATCTCGCGTCCCCAGATTGTGGACTGTGACCAGTACAATCCACAACTCAGGGCTTTCGATATCGACCGCACTCAAGCCAAAATCGTAGTCGTCCAAGCCTCCGCCGGGTGGCACCACGACGCCCGGCGCCAGGCCTCCGGTCACAGATACCTGATTGTTGCTGTAATCATCCTCTACCAGTCCGCCGGCCCAATCCTTGGGATTGACCTGAACCCGGAGCAGTTCTCCCTGTTCGAAAGGTCGATCGACGGTCACGTACACTTCGGCGGTACCACCGCAGGGTGGAATGGCTGGTGTGTGGGCAATGCCTGACAGTTGATCGCCAAGAACAATGACCGGCAGATTGTACACCGCAGCGTTGCCCTCGTTGCGCACCCGGACCAAGACGCGCTGTTGATCCGGTTCGGGCAGGACATCCTCCGGCCCGACCTGTACATCCACACGTCCGGAGCACAGTTCACTGGTATAGGCATCGAAGGGATCGATCATCAGGTCCATCAAGACCATATTCCCCGTCACATCCAGCTCGGGCTGGACAGCATATCGCTGTTGCCATGCCTCAGGCAGACGATTGGCCTGAAGCCAAAGCTGGTGCTCACCACCCCCAAAGTTCCAGTTCACCGGTACATCGACCTGAACTGGTTCGGTCGCAGGCAGAGTGACAGTTAGCACCTGCACAAATGGTTGGTAGCCCAGGCTCTCCTGCACAGGCGAGATGAGCGCGAAAAAGGGGATTGTCTGTGCGGCAGTTTCGCCGGTGTACCACAGCGTGGCCGTGACCGTGAACGGGAACCCGGCCCGGACCGGCAAGGGCGCGATGGTCACATCCTCTTCGGAAAAGAAGACATCGAATCGCGGTACCTCCTCTGTGCCCGCCTCGGCAACAACTATTCCATCAGACGGGCCTTCAGCTGCTGTATCGCTGGTCGCTCCTGCGTCCGGCCCCGGTGTGTCAGCGACTTGCGCCGGAGAGCAGGCAGCCACCACCACCAGCAGCAGAAGCCATGCGCCCACCATCAGAGCGGGAATCATCGCCCCCCGGAAACAGCTCCAGAGAGGATGGGCCAAAGCTTTGTCCAAGAGGTCTGACATGGTCTTGGCGGAACGTGTAGGGGAAATGGGTCAACGCTCCCGCGGGACAGATGGGACAGACAAAACTGTCCGCAGGGTATAGATGCCGGGTTCGTTCATGATCTCTGAGGGAGTCATCCCGTATTGTTCCCAACAGGGGATCTCTAGCAGGTCCGGTGTCAATTCAATTACCGAAACACCCCGTGCCGGGATAGGACCCTTGGCCGCCACCGCAAAGTGATACTCTCCCGATGGTCCGTCAACGTCCAGATCCAAAAAAACCGTGTCTACTGCGTGCTCCAGGTTGGACCGCAAGAAAACGGTTACGGTAAATGGCTGACCAGGACGCATCACCCATGGCTCTACAAACACGTCGTCGGAGGTCAGGGACAGGCTGGACCCACCTGCCTGAGGCTGGGCAGCCGGGTTGAGCTCGACCGGCACCTCGACACGTCCGGTCAAGACAAGAACGGCAAAGAATACAAGAACCACAGCCGCCACACCGGCCATCACCCGCGCACCGACTGCAATCCGTGCGGACCAGACAGCGCGTCCCACAGTCGCTTGTGCCTCACGAACAATCTGCTGGCTGGCCCCGGGCGACAAGTAGAGATCCTGCACCGAACTGGACAACGCCCGCCACATGGTGCGCTCAAAAGCCGGTCGATTTCGCAGCTCCTCCGCACACTCCGGACAGTAGGCGATGTGCATTTCGAGACGCTGGCGCTCGTACCGGCTGAGCCGGTTTTCCAAATAGTCATCGACCAGGTGACAGGTCTGTTCACAATTCATGGCGCCACCCTATTGGGCACTGCTAGTCTCTCCGTATCCCCATCTTGCTCCTGCTCCTCCAACTGAGCCTTCAGGCGCTGCCGGGCCGTGTGCAGGCGTGAGCGCACCGTGCCCGACGGGATGTCCAGAGTCCGCGCGATTTCCTCATTGGATAGCCCAGCATAGTATCGCAGAATCACCACCAAGCGGTGCTTCTCGCCCAAGGTCTCGACCGCCTGCAGGACCTCATCACGGTGCTCACCCTGCAGGACCTGATGCTCTGGTTGCTCCTCGGCTTCGGCCACGATCTGCGGTGCAGGTTCTGGCCAAGGGAGGACCTGGTACCACTTGCGCCGCATTCGCGAGCGACAGCAGTTGACGCTGATCCGGTAGAGCCAGGCCTCAAAACTGGTGTTCTTGCGCAACTCGAAGCGAGGCAAGGCCCGACAGGCCCGGATGAAGGTCTCCTGGGTCATGTCCTCGGCATCTTGCTCGTTGCGCATCACCAAGTAGCAGAGGCGATACACATAATTCTGATAGCGCCGTACAAGGGCTTCGACAGCTAGCTTGTCGCCCCGCTGGCCACGACGAATCAGAAACTCGGTTTCCAAGCCTTCCAATTCGCCCTCAGCCAACGATTCCACCCTGATCAACGCCAACACAATCCGAAACGTTCACCAGTTCCTCTTTCACTACCAACGAGCGCCACTTCCACCAGGCTGGACGCCTCACTCACCGGCAAGGATACCACAAAGACTAGACCCTGTCAACGAAGGATTTCATCTTCAACTCGCTTATATCACTCCGGCCAAGCAAGGGGGACCTCAACGGACCACGATCTGCTGGAATGGGGTAGGACAGCCGCTGCCCTCGCGGCGTCCGGCTTTGTCTTTGAGTTCAAGCGCGAGATCTAGCGACCATTCTTCACTGCCGGGTCAAGATCCAGTGGTAGTATTGGGCATCCAGGTCGATTCCCGAGACCTCTTCGGCCACCTGCAAAAAGCTCTCCGGCGAGGCAACACGCCACCGGTAGCGGCTCACATACGTCTGCAGAATCTCCGAAAAGAGTTCATCGCCGGCTGCCTTGCGCACGGCATCGAAGAATAGAGCAGCCTTGGCATACACCACAACCTCGTACTCCGGCCCAAAGGCCGACGAAGGCTGGTTCACCACAGCGTCATTGCCATTCTCCACCTGTGCTTGGTAGGGAACCAACCAGCGTTGGTTGATCAGGACGTTAGCCCGAGACCGGCCGTAGACCTGCTCGTAGTAGGTAGCCATAGAGTACTCGGCCAAACCCTCGTCCAACCACGGTGCGTTCACTTGATCGTTGCCGACTTGTGCGTACCACCATTGATGGGCAACCTCATGGACCACCCGGTCCTCCAGCTCAGCACGATGCTCTCGGTACAGATCGATACCCAGCAGGTTGAGGGACGGATACTCCATGCCATAGAACGTAAGCGGTGCCGCCACAACCGTCAACTCGGGAAAAGGATAGGGACCGAAGGCGTCGGCATACGCCCGCAAAGCGGCAGCGGTCGTGGTCAATGCCACTTGTCCCGCTCCCTCATCACCGGGCAGATAGTACGAGCGCAATGTTGTCCCACGAACCGTCGTCTCAGTGACCAGGTACTCAGCGCTCCCCACCCAGGCGAACTCGCGCAGGGGACCCCCTTGCAGCCAGTAGATACGCCGTCCATCGGCTGTCTGCGTATCACTGATGACCGTTGCAGCTGCGGCTACTGTCAACGTAGGCGGCACCGTCAACGATACGTTGTACAAGGCTGTTTCAGCAAAGACAGCATCGCCATAGGGTGGGGCGATCTCCTCATGCCATCCCGGATCGGGGCTGCCGAGTCCCGCTGAACCGTCGTGCGCCGCCAACACTGGATAGGCATCGGGCAAGCTCCACACACCCTGGCTGTAGCCGAACAGCACATAGCCCGTGGGCTGTGCGGGGATTTCGATGGAGAAGGTGATGCTGATGGTCACACGTTCTTCTGGAGTCAAAGGGTCCGATAGTGGGACCACCAGGGAGGTGTCTTCGGCCCGCAGCGACCAATTGCTGCGCTGACCATCGACAAGGACAGGGCCGATCTCCATGCGTCCGCCGTACTGTGGCAAGTTGGGGTACAGGCGAAACACGATTTCGTCCAGCCCGGCGCCTGTGCGGTTGGGATAAGTAACCAGCTGTTCGCCATCCAACTGCCGCTGGCGTGCATCCAACTCCAGGGCAATCTGATACTCGGGCAGGGGCTCAACTTCCTCCTGTCCTATGAGCGGGGTGGCCTCCGGCAAGCCAGAAGATGGGTCAGCCGGCTGGGCACTGCAAGCCGCCAGTAGAACCCAAACCGCCAGCCAAGTGGGCAAATGGCCAAGCGCAGCACGCCCCATCAGACTCAGCCTTTGAACCGAGGACGCAGCGGCGCCAACGTCTCCACGATCTGGTCATGTGCCCAGCCATTGCTAGCGACCAGCCCCTTGCACGCTAGGACATCCGGCTTGTTGTAGGTCAGCATCTCGCCACACAGGTTGGTCATCATTCCCCCTGCTTCCAAGAGTACCGCGTGAGGCGCACAGATATCCCATTCCTTAGCGACAGTAGTGGCCAGATAGAGATCACAGGAGCCTTGGGCCAGCAAGCCCGCTTTTAGGCCGACGCTGCCGCGCTGGGTGACAGATTCGATACCCAGCGCCTTGCGTGCCGCCTCAACGAACGCCGAATAGTGCGAGCGACTGGCGACGAGGCACATCTGCTGTGGATGGTGGACGTCTGACACGCTGAGTTGCTCTTTCGCATCATCCCAAACCCGGTACGCACCGTGGCTCTGGGTAGCGTAGTACAAGAGCCCCGTTGTCGGCTGGTAAACCACGCCCAAGACGGGATAGCCACGCACCGCCAGGGCAATCTGTACCACAAAGTCCCCCGTGCCGGCGATAAAGTCGACCGTGCCATCCAGTGGATCGACGATCCAGACCCGTTCCTTCTGCAGGCGCGACAGATCGTCATCCGACTCCTCCGTCAACAAGCCATCGGCAGGAAACGCCGCTTGTAGACCGCCGGCGATCAAATCATCGGCGGCCCGGTCGGCTGCCGTAACCGGCTCGTCGCCAGTCTTGCGTTCCACAGCCAAGCCGGTCTGATAATACCGGCTGATTTCGTCGCCCGCCCGCTGTGCTAGGTGGATGGCAACACCCAGTTCGTCATCCAATCTGTCCGCAGTCAAAATTCTCCCCCACTACGTGTTGTCAAGGCTTCCCACACAAAATTGTATCACTCGGGTATCCCTTTGTCAAACAGCCACGCGTACCACCATAGGGCTATACTGCCCGGGAGTGCCTCCAGTCTTGAGCGTGCGACCTAGATCACAAAGGGCGCCGAGTCATGTGGACTGGGCGCCCTCTTGTTTCTGGTTGGTGCTGCAGACCGGTGGGCTCAAAAAGCCTCGGCCAGAATGGCTTCCCGCGCCTGTAGCGGTGCAGGGTCAATCGCCTGAAGGGCAGCCATTCTGCCCCGGAACTTGGGCATCGTCTCCGCAACGTACACCCGCGCCAGTTCGCGCTTGCGCTCCGCTGCCTGTGCATCGCGCAGGACCAACCAACCGGTCAAGACATAGACCGCCATGTCGGCCAAGTCTGAGGCATAGTAGTCGACCAGCGCCCGGTCATCCTGCTCCTTGAGGTGATCAATGGACCGGTTGAGCAGTTCTGTGGCTTCGGTCACCTGATCTTTGAGCCCAGCCAAGTCAGCCCCATAGTCCTGGCTGCCGAACTCATCTAGGAGACCATCCAGGGAATGTCCCAAAAGCCCGCTGGTGGCCGCTACCACCTGTAGCTGGCTGGTCCCCTCGTAGATGCTAGTGACCCGAATGTCACGAAAGTGCCGCTCCACATTGAACTCGCGCATGTAGCCGGTGCCCCCGTGGACCTGCATCGCCTGGTAGCAGACCCGGTTGCCCATCTCCGTCGCGTGATACTTGGCCAACGGGGTCAGGATCCCTGCCAACCGGTCGGCCTGCTTGAGACGCTGGCGTTCTTCGGCCGTCAGCGTTCGCTGCGATTTCAGATGCTCGTACCCTTTCTTGAGATCCACCCAGCGACCGGCCTCGTACACCAGTGACCGGGTAGACTCGATCTGGCTTCGCATGGAGAGGAGCATGCGATACACAGCCGGAAAGTCATCCACCGACCGACCAAACTGGATCCGCTTGCGGGCGTAGGCGTACGCTTCACGGTAGGCTGCTTCCGCAATCCCCACGGCCTGGGCCGCCACGGCGATGCGGGCTCCGTTCATCATGGCCCAGGTATAGCGGACCAGGCCATAGCGACGTTTGCCAACCAGACGAGCGGGTGTGTTGCAGAATTCTATCTCACAGGTCGGCGAAGCATGCAAGCCCATCTTGCTCTCTATGCGTCGCACATGCACAGTGTCATCGGCCTCCACCTCGAACAGAGAGAGGCCCCGCGCGTCAGTGGATCCTGGCTCGGAGCGAGCTAGGACCAGCAGGACATCAGCATTGCCGTTGGTGATGAAGCGCTTTACGCCATGGAGCCACCACTCCCCGGACTCGTCATTGTAGATGGCCCGGGTCTGCACAGCGCCCAGGTCTGATCCGGCGTCGGGCTCGGTGAGCACCATGGCTCCCGTGACTTCCCCCCGGGCAAAGCGGGGCAACAGACGGTTCTGCATCTCCTCATCCCCATACTCGGCGATCGTCGCCGATACTTCTTGCAGGCCAAAGATCGACATCAGGCCTGGTTCAGCGCGGGAGATGATCTCAACCATCATCTGCAGCATAGACCCCGGTAGGTTCAACCCACCATATTCGTAGGGCAGCAGTGCGCCCATTAGCTCTGCCTGGCGCAACAGCCGCAGGCCCTCTTGGGTGGCAGCGGGATAGTCTACCTGTCCAGCGTCAAACTGCGCACCTTCCTCGTCGGCTTCAGCGGCGCGGGGCTGGATGTGATTGGCACAGATATCACCCAGCACAGTCAAGATCAGCCGGTAGTTGTCCAGGGCATCGGCATAGCTGTGCGGCGCCCCAGGATAACGGTCGTGATTGCTGTAGCCGTCTTCCAAAAGATATACGGCTTCCTCAAGATCCAACCGATCCAGGTGATACTGCAGATCGGCGTTGTCGGTGAAAAAGTTGCTAGTCATGCAGACTCCCTATTGGCCGTTCTGGCGGTAGGCTCGGATCATTTGGGGGATGATAGTGCGCAGATCGCCCACGATTTTATAGTGTGCTATCTCAAAGATCGGCGCGTTCGGATCGGTGTTGATAGCAATAATCTTGCTCGACTGATCCATTCCAGCGCGGTGCTGCACTGCCCCCGAGATGCCGCAGGCGATGTACAGCCGCGGCCGGACCGTGACCCCAGTTTGGCCAACCTGATGCTCGTGTGAGATAAATCCGGCATCCACCGCCGCCCGGCTGGCCGCCACCTCGCCGCCCAGCACCTCCGCCAGATCGAAGAGAAGCTGAAAGTTCTCCTTGCTGCCGACGCCCATGCCGCCCGCCACAATGACAGACGCCTTCTTCAGATCCACAGTGGGCAGGCGCACCTCACGTTTCAGCACCTTTACCTGCGCATGATAGCCATTGAACGAGGGCTCGATGCGCTCGACAGTGCCGGTTCGCGAAGGATCGGGTTCGCCCAACCGCATCACCCCCTCGCGCACCGTAGCCATCTGGGGATGCATCTCCGGATTGACGATGGTGGCGATAATGTTGCCGCCAAAGGCCGGCCGGATCTGATACAGGAGATCTCGGTAGACCTGCCCCCGGCGCTCAAAATCTCCGATCTGAAGATCGGTGCAGTCAGCTGTCAAACCCGCACGCACGGCGCTGGCAATCCGCGGTGCCAGGTCACGCCCAATGGCAGTCGCGCCCAACAACAGAATATAGGGCTGGCCATCGCGCACAGCATCGATGGCAACCTGCGCATACGGCAGCGTGCGATACTGCTCCAGATCGGAATGGTCAGCGATCAGGACCTGGTCTGCGCCATAGTGCATCACCGGCGATGTCAGGTGGCCGATATTGTAGCCGAAGAGCAGGGCCCCTACCTGGCTGTCCAACTGACTGGCTAGATCTCGGGCCTTGCCCAGCAACTCCAAGCTGACCGGGCTGATAGTGCCTTCGTGCTGTTCGACAAAGACCCAAACATCTCGATTCTCACTCATGAACCTACCCTCAATCCCACGTTTCCGCGCGTGCGGACAATCCAGAACCCACCATCGCCTACAAGATATAGTCCGCGACCAATTCTCGCATCAATCCTGCAATCCCTTCCGGAGAGGCATCAACCTGCTTGCTGCCCTCCGATTCCAGGACAACGAAATCGACCTTGAGTACTTTGGTGGGGGAGCCCGACAGCCCTACCCGGCTGTAGTCGGCCCCAACGTCGGCCGCGCTCCATACCGTGATCTTTTGATCGCGCTCAGCAAGGTAGCGATCCAGAGCTTCTTCGGTCTCGAATTCAGGCCACTTCTCAAGCAACTCCGCATACTCCAGTGGCGTAGCCGCCCGCTTGAAAGCCAGCATCCGTCGCACCGAGGGGGGCCGGGGCTCATTGGCTGAGCCGACCACGGTGAGCAAACAGGGCAAGGTGCACTGTACCAACTCGGCCCCCAGCGGCAGTGCTCGCTGGACGACAATCTCTTGCTTGGACAGGGATTCGATCTCTTCAGCGTAGGTCACCTGGGGGATACCCAGCTTTTCAGCCACTTGAGGACCTACCTGCGCCGTGTCGCCATCGATAGCCTGGCGCCCGCTAAAGATCAGGTCATAGTCACCAAAATGTTCGGCAAGCTTGGTCACCGCGCACGTGAGCACGTAGGAGGTCGCCAGCGTGTCAGACCCGGCGGTCTTTCTGTCAGTCAGAAGGATAGCCCGGTCCGCCCCCCGGTAGAGGGCCTCACGGAGGACTTGGGCGGCGCGGGGTGGCCCCATGGACAGCACGGTCACTCGCCCGCCGTACGTCTCTTTCACTTGCAGAGCCATCTCGAGGGCATTGAGATCCTCGGGATTAAAGATGGCAGGCAGAGCAGCTCGATTTACCGTACCGTCCTCTCGCATAGCTTTCCCAGTGATGTTGGCAGTATCTGGCACCTGCTTGACCAACACCACGCAATGATATGGCATGAAAACCTCCCTCAACCGGGGCTGTCCGCTCAGCCCACGCGACAATTCCCGCAGTTAACCATGGATCGCTCCATTTGGCAAGTTTGGTGCGACGCGATCCCCATCGGTTGGTTCGCAGGCCCAGACTTCTCCTGTTATGACTAGCTACGGTGCGGGGCCGATGAGCCTAGCGCAGCGACGCAGCACCGACTCGGCTTCCGCGACGGTGCGCTCGATGAGGATCCGGGCCGGCACGATATCGTCGATCAGACCCGCCGACTGTCCAGCCATGACCGATCCACGCTCGGTGTCGCCATCGACAATCGCTGCCCGTAGCGTGCCCGCTCCAAAATCCATGAACTCGGCTTCGGAAATCCCCTGCCGTTCCAACTCCTCTAGACGCCGGACAAAGGGACCGCGGATTGAACGCACCGGGTGGCCAAACGTCCCGCCGGTGGTGATGGTCGCCCGGTCGTGAGCCCGGACAATACGCTGCTTGTAGTTGTCATGGGCCTGACACTCGGTAGTGCAGATGAAGCGAGTGCCCATCTGTATCCCGTCCGCGCCCAAGGCCAGGGCCGCGGCAAGTCCCCGGCCATCAGCAAAACCACCCGCAGCGATGACCGGGACATCCACAGCATCGACGACCTGTGGTATTAAGGGCAGGCTCGCGACATCGCCAATATGCCCACCCGATTCCAGCCCTTCCGCAATAAGCGCATCCACACCCTGGCGAGCCAACCGGCGAGCCAAGGCCACCGACGCAACCACCGGGATCACACGGATACCCGCCCGCAGCAGCTGTTCCAGATAGAGACCGGGATTACCGCCTCCTACGGTTACCACTGGAACGCCCTCATCGACGAACACTTGCAGGGTCTGTTTGACACCAGCCGTAAACAGTGGCACATTCGCCCCGAAGGGGCGATCTGTCAGCTTGCGGGTCCGCCGTAGGTCACGGCGCACGACCTCGGGTTCGTGATTCCCGGCCCCGAGGATGCCCAGACCGCCGGCGTTTGACACGGCAGCCGCCAACTCGGGAGTAGCTGCCCATGCCATGCCACCCTGGACGATTGGATGTTCTATCCCCAACAATTCACACAGAGAGGTCTTGATCATACTCTTAACTTCGCCGACTCCCGGCGCTTGCCCTTGGATAAAACACAATCTTCATCGATAAGTTACGCCTGCTGAACCGCATCTTTTGTGCACTCCCGGTGTTTTAGGAACCGAATTCTAGGCTATAGTATCTAGAGAGGAAGTACCATGCGTAAGAGAGTTGTGATCACTGGACTGGGCACCGTAAATCCGCTGGGTAACGACGTCTCGGCCTATTGGGCAGGGTTGGTCGCTGGCAAATCCGGCGTGGCCCACATCACCGCCTATGACACCTCGGAGCAAGTTGTGCGTATTGCCGCCGAGGTGAAGGACTTTGATCCAGAGCCCTTGCTGGGACGCAAACATGTCCGTCGAACCGATCGCTTCAGCCAATTGGTCCTGGCAGCTGCCGAGGAAGCCATTGTCGACGCCGGACTGAATTTTGACGGTAACGGCGATGCTCGGGATACCAGCGTAATCGTCGGCACGGGTATTGGCGGCGTAGGCACGCTGTTGGAGGGCTATGACACCCTACAAGATCGAGGACCAAGGCGCGTCAGCGCCCTTATGACCCCCATGATGATGCCCAACGCTGGGGCTGGCGAGATTGCCATCCGCTATGGCCTGCATGGGGTAGCCATGTCGGTCGCCTCGGCTTGCGCCACAGGCACCAACGCCATCGGCGAAGCCAGCCAGCGCATCCGTCACGGCTTGTCCGAGATCATCATCTGTGGTGGCAGCGAGTCGGTCATGCACCCCCTCACCTTGGCCGCCCTCAGCAACATGGGCGCCGTCTCGTGCCGGAACGACGAGCCCGAGCGTGCCAGCCGGCCTTTTGATGTCGACCGCGATGGGTTTGTAATGGGAGAAGGCGCCGGCATCCTCATTTTGGAAAGCCTGGAACACGCGCAACAACGAGGTGCGAGAATCTATGCCGAAGTGATCGGCTACGGTTCGAGCTGTGATGCCTTTCACATCACCGCACCCGACGAGCAGGGAGCCGGCGCGGCGTTGTCGATGCAGCGGGCGTTGGCCGACGCAGGCCTCGCGCCGGACCAGATCGACTATATCAATGCCCACGGCACCAGCACACCGCTCAACGACCCCATGGAGACACGGGCCATCCGCGCTGCCCTGGGCAAACATGCCTACAACGTGCCCATCAGCTCGACCAAATCGATGATCGGGCACCTGATGGGTGCTGCCGGAGCGGTAGAGGCGATCGCCTGTGTCAAAACGCTCGAGACCGGCACGATCCATCCCACAGCCAACCTAGAAACGCCCGATCCCGAATGTGACTTGGACTACGTTCCGCTCCAAGCGCGGCACAGCCATCCGCGTACCGCACTGTCCAATTCATTCGGATTCGGCGGTCACAACGCCACACTCATCTTTCGCAAGTGGGAAGGCTGATACCCTTTGGCCAATCGAAGAGAAAGCCAATCGTCCCATGCCCACGTCATCGGTTGGGGCATGGCCGCGCCGGACCACGTGCTGACCAACGACGATCTAGCCACGATGGTAGATACTTCAGATGAGTGGATCCGCCAACGCACAGGCATCATCGAACGGCACATCGCCACCGAGAGTGAGACCACCTTCAGCCTGAGCCTGGAAGCCGCCCAGGCCGCACTGGACGTAGCCAACCTTAATCCCATCCGGCTGGATCTCGTTATCGTTGCTACGGTCACCCCCGAACACGCCTTCCCCTCCACAGCCTGCCTGGTCCAGGACGCATTGGGCGCCAGTCGGGCGGCTGCATTCGATCTCTCGGCTGGCTGTTCCGGCTTCGTCTATGGCCTCAGCCTAGCGGCCGATTTGTTGGCTTCTAGAAACTACCAATATGCCTTGATCGTGGGAGCTGAAACCCTATCGCGCATCACCGACTGGACCGACCGGGGTACATGTGTGCTTTTTGGCGACGGAGCGGGCGCGGTGGTTCTCCAAGCTAGTGAGGCGCCGGGTGGCATCTTGGCCTCGGTGCTGGGCTCCGACGGTTCCGGTGGGGAAGTTCTGATCCAACCCGCGGGCGGCAGCGCCCAGCCGGCCTCAGTCGAGACCGTGGCACACCGGCTGCATTCCATCCGCATGCAAGGCCGGCAGGTGTTTCGCTTTGCCACCCGCATCATGCCCGAAGCATCGCGCCAGGTCCTCAAGCGCGCCGCCCTAGACGTGGAGAACGTGGATCTCTTTGTGCCCCATCAAGCCAACGACCGGATCCTGCAAGCCGCAGCCAAGGCCTTGGGCGTCCCGGAAGAGCGAATGTTCTCCAATCTGGCCTCCTACGGTAACACTTCGTCAGCTTCCATTCCGATGGCCCTGTGCGAGGCAATCGAGCGCGGGCTAGTCAGCCGGGGTGACGTGCTTGTCTGCGTTGGATTCGGGGCCGGCTTGACCTGGGCCGCAACGGCCATTCGCTGGAGCGTGCCGCTGCCGGTACCCTTGCCCTCGCGGCAAATGACAGTGCGACGAAAGTGGCGCTACCGATGGGCTCGCTTGCGCTCTTACCTGAGACGGTTCTGGCGGCGCTTGGATGCCAATCTCTTCCAGCTCCTATACGACCGGCACGGAAGGCGAAAGCGAAGAAACAGATGACAAACGAGGCCATCGAACAACTACAATACATGCAAGCCCAAGCCCGGCAGGGCGGTGGAGCAGCGCGCATCGATCGCCAGCATGCCAAGGGCAAGTATACAGCCCGAGAACGCTTGGATTTCCTGCTCGATCCCGGCACCTTTCAGGAGGTAGACGCCTTCGCCCGCCACAAAGCCGATGAGGCCCTGGGCGACAGCGTCATCACCGGCTGGGGCAAGATCGGCGGTAGAGCAGCTTATGTATACGCCCAAGACTTTACAGTGCAAGGCGGGTCGGTTGGCGCTGTTCATGGCAAAAAGATCTGCAAAGTGATGGATCTGGCGCTGGCGAATGGAACGCCCATCATCGGACTCAATGACTCGGGTGGCGCCCGCATTCAAGAAGGCGTGGATGCTCTGGCCGCCTATGGTGAGATCTTCTACCGCAACACCATCGCCTCCGGGGTTGTCCCCCAGATATCCGTGATCCTGGGACCATGCGCCGGAGGAGCCGTCTACAGCCCAGCCATTACCGACTTCACGTTCATGAACCGTGGCACCAGCTACATGTTTATCACCGGACCCGATGTCGTGCGGGCGGTCACTCGTGAAGAGGTGAGCTTCGAGGACTTGGGGGGCGCCAGGGTCCATGGTCAGCGAAGCGGCGTGGCCCATTTCGTCCGCGACACGGAAGAAGAGACACTTGCCGCGGTACGGCGGCTGTTGAGCTTTCTGCCTGGTAACAACGTCGACGATCCTCCTTGGCAAGAACCAGACGACCCAGTCGACCGCCTGGCGCCAGAATTGGACGACCTGGTGCCAGACGCGCCGGACCGCGCTTACGACATGCAGACCGTGATCCGCGCTGTTGTGGACCGCGGCGAATTCATGGAGGTACAAGCGGGCTTTGCTCCGAACCTGTTGGTGGGCTTTTCCCGCCTGGGGGGCTATCCGGTCGGCATCATTGCCCAACAGCCGCAGGCACTCGCGGGCGTATTGGATATCGATGCCAGCGACAAGGGAGCGCGGTTCACCCGCTTCTGCGACTGCTTCAACTTGCCCTTGGTGACTCTCACCGACACACCCGGATTCTTGCCCGGCGTTGCGCAGGAACACGGCGGCATCATCCGCCACGGTGCCAAAATGCTGTTCGCCTATGCCGAAGCGACCGTGCCCAAACTAGCGCTCGTCACGCGCAAGGCATACGGGGGCGCCTATATCGTCATGAGTTCCAAGCACCTGCGTGGTGACGTGAATCTAGCCTGGCCCGGGGCTGAGATTGCGGTCATGGGCCCCGAAGCAGCGGTGAACGTCATCCATCGCAAAGAACTGGCTGCAGCCAAAGAGCCCGCTGTTCTTCGAACAGAACTGATCGCCGACTATCGGCAGCAACTGGCCAACCCGTGGGTGGCCGCCGCACGCGGCTACCTAGATGGGGTCATTACCCCACGCGAGACGCGACCGCGGTTGATTGCAGCACTTCAGGTGCTGCAAGGCAAGCGGACCTCCTTGCCCGCCAAGAAGCACAGCAACATTCCCCTATGAGGACCTTACCGGGGACAGAGACAAAGCACACAGCGAGGTACATACCAAAATGACCGAATCCAGCACAACGGTGAAGCAGCGGCCGATCACGGACAAGCAGAGCGACCCATCACTGGCCAGCGGTCCTAGTTTGGCCGCAGCGCTGACCGCGGCCTTGCTCGACTATCAACGGTATATCGAGCAAAGAAATGGCCACACGCAGCTACCGGGCGCCGGAGAGAATTGGCGGCTCATGGGCCGGATTGAACAGCTGAAGGCCTGATTGCGCGAGACGAACAGGCAGCCATGAAGTACAGGATCACGGTTGGTACACACACGTATGAGATTGAGATAGAGCACGGACAACTGGTACGGGTAGACGGTCGCCCGCTCTACGTCGGCCTGGAACAGCTGGGTGGCCTGCCTCTCTATTCTCTGTCGGCCGGCGAGGAGGGGT
>JASFOV010000014.1:0-20299 GCA_050116355.1 Anaerolineae bacterium | reverse complement strand
CATAGTCGAGCAGGTTGGCAAAGATGGGGAACCGCTTGGCGGTTCGATGATTGCCACTAACATAGTGGCAGTCGCCCAGGTGTCAACCGAGCACCATCACGCCATCGGCCCCCTCGCGGAAGGTGCGCACCACCAACTCGGGCGCAATGCGCCCCGAACACATCACGCGGATGATGCGCAGGTTGGGCGAGTATTTGAGGCGCGAGGTGCCAGCGGCATCGGCGCCGGCATAGCTGCACCAATTGCACAGGAACCCGACGATGCGCGGTTCAAAAGATTCTGTCGTACTCATGCTGTCCAATCCTCCAGCAGTAGATCACGCTTGTTGCACACAGGTAGCTTGCCGTCCCGGGACCCGTCGTCTGCCATCAGGCCAGGACCGGCATCGGCTCGCGCTCAAAGATGCCTTCGATCTGCGCCACCAACTCTTCATCCGTGAAATGATGGCCGGTGATGGCTTTGGCCAGGCAAGCGCCGACACAGGTTCCGCAGCCCTTGCACAGGGCGATGTTGACCTGGGCCTTGCCCTCCACGCGCTCGATGGCGTTGTAGGGACAGGCGAGCAGGCATTCGCCACAGCCCGAGCATTTCTCGCGGTCCACTTCGGCAACGGTCGGATCGACGTCGATCTCGCCACGGGCCAGCAAGCCGATGGCCTTGGCGGCGGCCGCGCTGGCCTGCGCCACAGTATCCGGGATATCCTTGGGGCTTTGGCAACAACCGGCCAAAAAGACACCGGCGGCGGTGGTATCCACGGGTTTGAGCTTGGGATGCGCTTCGGCGAAAAAGCCGTCTTTGTCGGTGGCCACGCCAAAGAGCTTGCCCACTTCGCGGGCGCCCTCAGAGGGTACGGCCGCCGTCAGCAGCACGACGAGGTCGGCGGGGACCTCCACCCAGCGGTCGAGCAGGGTGTCCTCGCCGCGTACCAGCAGCTTCTTGGTGCCTTCGGGATCGGGCACAATCTCGGCCACCTTGCCGCGGACGTAGTAGACACCCTCGCGCTGCATGCGCTTGTAGAACTCCTCATAGTTCTTGCCCGCAGCCCGAATGTCGATATAGAATTGGTAGATCTGGCCGCCGGTCTTTTCCTTGGCCAGGTGCGCCTGTTTGATGCCGTACATGCAGCAGATGTGCGAACAGTATTCGTGGGCCAGGTCATCGCGGCTGGCAATGCAGTGCAAAAAGACGACCGACTCGGGGGTGCGTCCATCGCGGGTGATGACTTTGCCCCCCGTGGGGCCGGCGGCGCTGGTGAGCCGCTCGAACTGCAGGGCGTCGATCACGTTGTCGTACTTGCCGTAGCCGTAGCGGGCCAGGGTGGGGTGGTTGGTGAGCTCATAGCCGGTGGCCAGTACCACGGATCCGACTTTGATATCCACAAACTCCTCGGTCTGGCTAAAGTCGATGGCGTCCGCTTCGCAGACGGCCACGCACTTTTGGGCGCATTTGCCCTTGGTCAGGACCAAACAGGAATTGGGATCGATGACGGCTTTCATGGGCACGGCCTGGGCAAAGGGGATGTAGGCCGCACTGCGCAGACCCAGGCCGGCCTCGTACTCGCTGGGCACGCGCTCCTGCCACACACAGGCAGCAGCGCAGTCACCGCAGCCGGTGCACTTTTCTATGTCCACATAGCGCGGTTTGCGCTTGACGGTGACCGTAAAGTTGCCGACGTAGCCGTGGACGTCCTCGATCTCGCTATAGCTTAGCAATTCGATGTTGGGATGCCGACCGGCATCCATCATTTTGGGTCCGAGAATTCAGGTGGAACAGTCAAGGGTGGGGAAGGTTTTGTCCAGTTGGGCCATCTTCCCCCCAATGCTCGGCTCCCGTTCCACCAGATAGACTTTGTAGCCAGCGTCGGCAATATCCAGCGCGGTCTGGATGCCGGCGATGCCGGCGCCAATGACCATCGCCGCCTGTTCGATAGGCGCTTTGCGCGGATGGAGGGCCTCGTGCAGGTGCACGCGCTCCACTGCCGAAGCGACCAGGTCCATGGCCTTGTGGGTCGTCGCATCGCCGGCCGGGTGCACCCACGATACCTGCTCGCGGATGTTGGTCATTTCCAAGAAATAGGGGTTCAGATCCGCGCTGGCCAGGGTGCGGCGAAAGGTGGGCTCGTGCATCCGGGGCGTGCACGCGGCGATCACCACCCGGTCCAGATTGTGCTCCTTGATGTCGTTGCGGATTGTGTTCTGGCCGGGGTCGGAGCAGGAGTACTTGTTGACACGGGTGAGGACCACATCGTCCAATCCCTCGGCGAATTCGGCTACCGCCTCGGTGTCCACGGTCGCCGCGATATTGGAACCGCACTGACAGACATATACCCCGATTCTGAGTTTTTCTTTGTCGTTGTCTCGAGTCATGATTACGCTTCTCCCCACTTGGTCGGCCTTGCTGCCCGCGCTCGTTTGGGTTTTTTCTTGCTATCCTCCGGTGCATCGACGGTCTCTGCCAGCAGGCCAAAGGGCGATACGATCAGCCGTTCCAGGCCCAGCTCCGCCCGGTCCAAGCCCATGGCCAGACCCATCAACTGGGTGAAAAAGAGGATAGGCAGGTCAAATGTGGTGTTGCGGATGTCGGCCAGCTTGTCCTGGTAGAGGTCGAGAAGGAGCTGGCAGAAGGGACAAGCGGCGGCTACGGCATTGGCGCCGGCCGCCTTGGCATGGGCCAACACATCGGCCGACATAGCAAAGCTGACATTCTCATGGAACATATAGATCCCGCCGCCGCAGCATTTGGTTTTGTAGGCCCAATCCACAGTCTCGGCGCCGAGGGTGGTCAATAGACGATCCATACTGGTCGGGTATTCGATGTCATCAAAGCCGCCGGCGGGCCGGGTCAGCAGGCAGCCGTAGTAGCAGGCTATTTTCATGCCGCTGAGGGGCTGCTCGACCGGAATGTTGTCCACGCCGACATCGTTGACGACGACGTCCAACGGATGCCGTACCTCGGGCACGTGCTCGAGCTTGCGATTGTCCAGGGAGTTCTCGAGCTTGACGCGCAATGCCTCATCCTTCCGCAAGTCGAGGCTGGCCTTTCGCAGATTTTTGTAGCAGGAGGCGCACGGTGCAACCACACTGTCCAGGCCCATCTCGTTGGTGATGGCCAGGTTGCGGGCCGCGAGGCCATCAGGCAGGGTGGGGTGCACAATGGCCGCCGCCGGCGTCGCTCCACAGCAGCTCCAATCCGGGATTTCGATCAACTCCATGGCATCCAAGCGTTGCGCGACAGCCAGTAGCGAACGATTGTACTCCTGGGCGGTCGATTCCTGGCTGCAGCCTGGAAAGTAGGCGTATTTCATTTCCTCTTGTCCTCCAGTTCCTTGAACAGACCCTGGACCTCTTTTCTGCCCTCGGTTATTTCCGGCAAGAGCCGGAGCTTGCCCTTGAGCAACATCTTGAGTCCAACTGGGGCCATGCCCAGCAGGTTCAGAGGATTGGTCTTGAGGTGATAGCGCAGGACCAGCTCCAGCTCATAGATGCGGCCAAAGCGGCGCACGATCTGCATAAAGTCCCAGTTGTAGATGCGGCCCCGGCGGGCAACGTCTGTGCGCGGTGGGTAGCCTCGCACCAGGGCCAGGTTGCGCAGACGGACCATAATGTCGGTGATGTCGATGTCGCGGGGACAGCGGACGGCGCAATGGTAGCAGGCGGCGCAGGTCCACACGGTCTCGCTGCTGAGGACTTCATCCTCGAGACCGGCCTGGATCAGGCGCATGATGGTGCGCGGGGTATAGTCCATGCCCCCCGCCGGGGCGACCGGGCATGTGCCGCTGCACGTGCCGCACTGGTAACAGACCGAAACCGCTTCTACGATCGCCTCTACCTCAGGAGAGGTCTCCTGTCGGGGATGGATCGCTTCGTATTGGAACATAGTCTTCCCTTTCCAACCGGCCACGGGGCCCAGGCTAACCAGCCATCAAACAAAAAAGGGTCTGTCAGACGAGGAGCCGGAATCCGTTCCAACCTGCACTAGCCGTCTGCAAGACCCAAACTGTACCATGGCTGAGGCTCTTCCTCAGTTCCTTCCGGCTTCTTCGCCTTCACTCTGATTATACGGTAGGATATGATCCTTGTCAAGAGAGGTGGCAGCAAAGATTTAGCAGGAGCGCTGCCAACTCGCGTTGCCCGGCCCAGTTCGGGCTTTGGACAACGGCGCCTATTATACCACAGGAGTCCGATTCGGCCAAACCATGGGTGCCGCAATAGCGCTGGCCCGCGCCGACGCCTCAGGGCGGCCGCCTTCCCTTGCTCTTTTGTCTGCCCTGTCCGCTGCGTGTGGCCGAGCTTGTCCTGTGGCGGCTAGCAGCGCGCCTGCACGAGCAGGAGCGGGACCGTCGCGCCACGCACCACGCGGTCGGCCACGCTGCCCAGCAGCCAGCGGCTCAGGCCCGAGTGCCCGCGGGTGGACATGACGATGAGGTCGATGTCATGGTCCTCGGCAAAACGGATGATCTGGACATAGGGCTTGCCTTCCACGGTCGCCACATGCACGGGGACGTCGTTGATGCCCGCCGCAAGCTCCTCCAGATAGTAGCGGGCCAGGTCGGCGGATTGCTGTTCGGCCAGCTTGACGCCTACGCGACTGCCCATCGCCGGCTCGGGCAGCGGGCCGAGGACCTTGAGCAAGACGATCTCGGCCCCAAAGCTCTCCGCCTGGACGATGGCGTATTCCAGTGCCTGTTCGGCCAGTTCTGAGCCATCCAGCGGTACAAGAATCCGTTTGTACATCTCTTCCACCTCACATCAGTTTGTTTAGGGAAACAGAGGCCAGATCAAGGGTAGGATGGTGGCGGTTAGGATGAACAACACCACGTTGAGCAAGACGCCTACCTTGGTATAGTCCGAGAAGCGATAGCCGCCCGGTCCAAAGATCAGGACATTCACTTGATGGCCGATGGGCATCAGGAACGAGGTTGAAGCGGCGATGACGATGGCCATCACAAAAGCGCGCGGGTCCGCCCCCAGACCCTGCGCGGCATCGATGGCGATGGGCACGGCGAGCACGGTTGCCGCGGCGTTGGACATCACCTCAGTGAGCAGGCCGGTCATGACAAAAATGCCCATCATGACCGCCAGCGGGCCCCAATCGCCCACCAAGTTGACGATCTGGTCGGCGAGTAGCTGTGCTGTGCCCGTGTTTTCCATGGCCAAGCCCAAGGGCAACATGCCGGCGATCAAAAAGACGGATTTCCATTCGATGGAGCGGTAGGCTTCGTCCATGGTCAGCGTGCCACTGAGCACCATCAACAAGGCGCCGATGAACATTGCGGCGGCGACGTGGAGCCAGCCGGCCGTTACCACAACTAGGACGCCGAGCAGGATGGCGACCGCTACGGGTGCTTTGTTGGTGCGACGCGTCTCCATGGGGGGCATGTCCAGCAAGAGCAGGCCCCGCTCGCGGCGCAGAAGGTTGATCTTGTCCACCGGTCCTTGCACCAGGAGCGAATCGCCAAATTCCAGGGACACGTCCCCGAGTCGGGAAAATAGTGTGCGACCGCGGTGGCGAATGGCCAGGATGGCCAGGCCAAAACGGGCACGAAAGTCAATGTCTTTGAGGGTGCGGCCCCGGAACCGGGAATCGGGGGCCAGCACCACCTCGGCCAGCTCGAATGCAGCGCGCGAGGCGTCGTCTTCCCAGGGCTGGATGGAGCGATCGGCGACAAGTTCGATGCCCAGGGTCCGGCTGGCGGCCAGAATGGCTTCGGCTGAGGCCTCGAGATGCAATTCGTCGCCGACCTGCAGTCGGTGCTCTGTGGTGGCGGGGACGGTCTCTCCTTCTTGGCAGCAGAGATGGATGTGGATGACGTTGAGGCCGTGCGTGTTTTCAAGATCGGCTTCCTTCACGGTTTGACCGACCAGCACCGAGTCCTCCAGCAGCCGTGCCTCGGTGAGGTATTCCTGCACGGGGTAGCTGTCGACCAGCTCGCCGCCGGGCATGCGGTTGGGCAGCAGGCGGCGGCCGATCAACACCATGTAGAGAACGCCAGCAGCCAAGACGACGATGCCCATCGGGGTGAAATCGAAAAAGCTAAAGGGTTCGATGTTGCCGTAGGACTCCAGGATGCTAGAGGCCAGGATGTTGGGCGGTGTGCCGATCATGGTCATGTTGCCGCCCAACAACGAGGCCCAGGCCAGCGGGATCAAGAGCTTGGAGGGCGGGATGTCGGTCTCGCGGGCGACGCTCATCACCGCGGGTAGCAGAATGGCGACTGCCCCGATGTTGTTCATAAAGGCGGACATGCCACCTACGGCCAGCATGATCAAGATGGTCAGGCGGAGTTGACTCCGTCCCGCGAAGCGGATCACTTGGCGGGCAATGATGTCGGCTACGCCACTGCGGGTGAGTCCACCGCTGACGATGAATACGGCCCACACGGTGATCACCGCCGGGCTGGAAAAACCGGAAAAGGCCTCTTCGGGGGTGACCAAGTTGGTAAGGGCCAGGGCGGCCAGGACCATCATGGCCACGACATCGACCCGGAACCGTTCGCTGACAAAGAGGACGACGGCCACGATCAAGATGCCCAATACCAACAGGTTGTCAGCTGTCATCGCGCGCTCTTTCGATTCGGAATCGGTCCGCTGCCGCCATGTCCGTCCCTTCTAGCAGGTTGATCGCCTAGCTCTACAACCGCATTTGTCCTCTTGCAAAACGCGGTGAGGATGCATTCCTGCCTTTGCCCCCGTTTTCCAGCCTGCTACAGGTGGTGTACGGCCTCCCACAGTTTTGCAGAGGGACCCAGGTCCTGAAGTGCGGTTGTAGGACTAGGAGAACGGTCCTTGCTTTGGTGCAGATACTGGCGGGGAATTGTACCACATTGCGGATGGTTGCTCAAGTTTCGGTGGGCCAGGGCGAGGTCAAGGCGCCACGGGTACCTGGACATTGTTTGCCCGAGCTTGAGGCGGTTGACGGTTCGACGCTTGCTGGATGTCGGGGATTGGAGGGAAAAAAGGGTTCAGGGTGAGGCGTCAACGGCGGCCAGGACCGCATCCACGGCGTGGGGGATGGCAGCTGACACGGCGGGGGTATGGGTCTCGCCAAAGGTCAGGACATCTTTGACCTCGATGGCGATGATCTCAAAGGCATCGTCGTCCGGTACCTGCATGCCCAGGCGGCGGCCCAGTTTCAGCGCGCCCGGCAAGGACAGATCGTGGCTGGAGTCGGAGTGCAGCGAAGCCATAAGGTCGCCGGGGCCCATGTAGTAGATGTCACCCGGCGTCCCGCCACGGGTCTGGATGGCATCGACCAATATGACCCGATCGTAGCCATTGATGACGTCCAGCAGCCGCAGGCCGCCCAGACTGGCCTCGGCAAAGCTGGCTTTTCCGTTTGGGCAGCGGGTGGCAGCTTCGCGCACAACGCGGATGCCAATTCCATCGTCGGTCAGAATCGGATTGCCCAGGCCCAAGACGAGTGTTCTCACGTCATCACGCTCCGCTTCCAGGGATAGAGGGGGGACCAAGACCAGCGGTCCCGGTCCCCCGCGATCCCTATGCGTTGTCATCCAGATGCTGGGTTAGGACGTCCAGGACGTTGCCCTGGGCATCGCGGATACGCAGCTCGAGCGGCATCTGGCCCGGCAGGTTGTGCGTGGCGCAGCCAAAGCAGGGGTCATAGGAGCGGAAGGCCATTTCGACGCGGTTCAGGATCCCCTCGCTGATCACTTCGCCCTTCTGGATCATGGCCTGGGCCGCTTTCTTGATGGAGATCGAGATGGGGGCATAGTTGTTGGTGGTACCCACGATGAGGTTGGCCTTCTTGACAATGCCCCGCTCGTCGGTGACAAAGTGGTGGGTCAGGGTGCCCCGTGGCGCTTCGACGATGCCGACTCCTTCGGTCGGCGTCTCGGTGGGGATGGCACGCACGTGCGGATTGGTGATCTCGGGATGGGTGGCCAGCTCGACCAGTCGCTCGGCGGCGTACAGCAGTTCGATGAGCCGCGCCCAGTGGGTGGCTAGGGTACCATGCACCGGCTTGCCGCCCATCGTGGAGTAGAACTCTTCGTAGGCTTCTTGGGCCCTGGGTGTGGCCATGCCATCGGCGGCGTTGAGCCGGGAGAGGGGCGTGGCCTGGTAGACGCCGCTGTCCTTGCCGGTGGTGAAGCCCTTCCAGCCCACCTTTTTCAGGTAGGGGAACTTGAGGTAGGTCCAGGGTTCGACGTGCTCGGCGACGACATCCAGGTACTCCTGGGGTGAGTATTTGACGAACTCGTTGCCCTCCGGATCGACGACGCGGACCTGGCCGTCGTAAAAGTTGACCTTGTTGTTGTCGTCGACCATGCCCATATAGTACATGGGTGTGGTGTACGCGTCGGACAAGATCATGTCCAGATAGGTCTGGTTGGCCAGCACGACGTCCTTGAAGAGTTGGAGACTGAAAAGGCCAAAGTCGACCAGTTCGTGGCCCCAGGCTTCGATCTGGGCACGCTCTTCTTCGTTGATGGCCTTGCTCACTCCGCCGGGGATGGCGCCTACGGGGTGAATGGTCTTGCCACCCAGCATGCCAACGATGTCCATGGCCTTGCCGCGGCTGGCGATAACCTGACCGCCCACATCGAGACCGACCTTGTGGATCAGGCCCAGGATGTTGCGCTCGGCCACCGGGGCGTCCGGCCCCAGGACAAAGTCTGGCGCGGCGAGGATGTAGAAGTGGACGGTGTGGTCAGCCGCGTAAAAGGCCGAATAGAGCAGCTCGCGGAGCATCTTGCCTGTGGGCGGCACCTCGACGTGATAGACCGCGTCGCAGGCCTTGGCCGAGGCCATGTGGTGCGCTTCGGGGCACACGCCACAGATGCGTGGCGTGATGCGTGGCATTTCCTCGACCGGGCGGCCTTCGGCGAACTTTTCGAACCCGCGCAGCTCGGGGATGATCAGGTAGGCATTGGCGACATCGCCCTCATCATTGAGAAAGATATCGATCTTGCCATGCCCTTCCAGGCGGGTGATGGGATCAATGCTGATCTTTTGCATATGAGTCACTCCTTAGACTCGATGGCCGACCTTTGGGCTGCGTCTGCAGCCGAGGCCGGCATCGAGGATGTTAATCGGGCAGTTTGGCCCGGTGCAGCAACGAGGCCGGCAGGCCAAAGCGGTAGAACGTGCCGACCGGATCGACGATTTCACCGACGATGCGGGCTGCCTCTTCCTCGGTACTGGCATCGACGACGGATGTCACCGCCGAAAGCAGGGCCGCGCCTTGGTCGAGGACGTTGGGCGGTGGACCATAGCAGCCGCGGCAGGGCATGTCGACGGAGGGGCAGAGCGCGCCACAACCCCCACGCGTCGCCGGCCCGGCACAGATGATCCCCTGATCTAGCAGGCAGCGGTCCGAGTCGGGGATGATCTCGTGCGGCCGGTAGAACTTTTGGATATGCTTTTCCTCGCGCTTGTGCTCGCACTCGTCGCAGACCGTCTTTTCCGTGGCGCCCACGACGCTGCCCTTGGGTGGCAGCTGGCCGCCGAGGATGGTCTCGATCACGGCCCAGATCTGGGGCGCCTGCGGCGGGCAACCCGGCACATAGTAGTCCACGTCCTCCACCTGATCCAGGGTCTTGACCGTGTTGTAGAACGCCGGGATTTCGACCTCGCCCTCGGGCATCTGGTAGGAGGTCTGGGGCAGCACGCCCTGCGGGTTGTCCACGGAGGGCGCTTCTAGGTAGGCCCGGGCAAAGATCGAGTCGCGATCGTAGAGGTTGGCCAGGCCAGGGATGCACCCCTCGTGCGCGCACGAGCCGAACGCGACGAGCACTTTGGACTTTTGGCGGAACAAGTGGGCCATGTGCTCGTTCTCGGTGGTGCGGATGGCGCCGTTGAAGAGGCAGACGTCCATGTGGGCGTCGGGCATAGCTTCTACGTCTTTGTACTTGGCATCTACGGCCACCGGCCAGAACAGGATGTCAGCGGCTGCGTCCAGATCGAGGATCTTTTCGCGCAGCTCTACGATGGCGATTTCGCACCCGCCGCACGAAGCGGCCCAGTAGAGACCCAGTTTGAGTTTACCGTTTGTTGTTTCCGCCATCGTTAGTCCTCCTTGCTGACCAGTTCCCGCTGCCAATCCAGCGGCCCAAGGGCACGTACCTGCTCTGTGAAGTCGCCGACCAGCTTGGCCCACTTGGGGGCCTCTGCGCCCGATATCCAGCCCCAGTGGAACCGCTCTGACTCAATGCCGTACTGGGTCAGCAATGCTTCTACGGCGGGCATGCGGCGGAATGTCTTGTAGTTTCCGTCGGTGTAGTGGCAGTCGCCGGGTGGGTGGCAGCCCGAGACTAGAACGCCATCAGCCCCCTCGGCAAAGGCCTTGAGGATAAAGGCCGGCTCGATGCGACCCGAGCACATCACCCGGATGATATCCACATTGAGGGGCTGCGCCATGCGGGCCACTCCGGCCGCGTCGGCGGCGGCATAGGTGCACCAATTGCACAAAAACCCGACGATCCGCGGTTCAAACTCGTTTCCATTGTTACTCATAACCACACTCCTTGCATTTGGTACCGGAGAGGCTTACCCCCGTACCAGCTCCTTTTCTATCTGTACAGCCCGGAACAGCCCCTCGATCTGGGCCAGGATCTGCTCGTCCGTGAAGTGCTTGGCGGTGATGGCCTCGGCGGGGCAGGCGGCCACGCAGGTGCCACAGCCTTTGCACAGGGCCTCGTTGACCCGGGCAACGCCGGTCAGTTCCTCGACACCCTCGGTGGGGATGAAGGAGAGGGCGCTGTAGGGGCACAGGTCCAGACAGGTCTTGCATCCCGAGCAGAGTTCTTCGTCGACGATGGCGACGGTCGGAGAGATCATCACTTCGCCGGCGCTGATCAGCGACAGGGCCTCGCCGGCCGCGGCCGTGGCATGGGCTACGGTGTCGGGGATGTCGCGCGGCGCTTGGCAGGTACCGGCCAGGTAGACGCCGTCGGTGTTGGTGTGGAAGGGGCGCAGCTTGGGGTGCGCTTCCATGAAGAAGCCGTCGGAGCTGCGGCTGATGCCAAAGGTTTGGGCCACCTGTTCCGAGTCGGGCTGGGAGACGATGCCCGCGCCCAAGATGACCATGTCTACGTGGGCCGACACCGGCTGGCCCAGATTGGTGTCCTCGGCCTTGACCATCAGTTTGCCGTCCGGCTCCACGTGCACTTCGGTGCCGCGACCACGGACCATGATCACGCCTTCTTCCTGGATCCGCTCGTAGAACTCTTCGTAGCCTTTGCCAAAGGTGCGCATGTCCATATAGAACTCGAACACCTCGGCGTCGGTCTTGTCGCGGACCAGATGGGCCTGTTTCAGGGCGTACATGCAGCACACCCGCGAGCAGTATTCGTTGGTGTTCTTGTCGCGGCTCCCCACACAGTGGATGAGGGCCACGCGCTCCGGAGTTTTTCCTTCGGCGGTCACAATCTCGCCGCCGGTGGGCCCGGCAGAGTTGGACATGCGCTCGAACTCGATGCCACTGATGACATTGGGCGAGCGACCATAGGCGTACTGGTTCAGATCTCCGGGCTGATAGTTCTCAAAGCCGGTGGCGAGGATGATCGTACCGACATCGAGGTCCACGAATTCGTCCTGCGCCTCAAAGTTGATGGCGTCCGCTTCGCACAGCATTTCACACACCCCGCAGCCATCGCCATCGCGCCGGAAGTGGATACAAGAGTCGGTGTCGATGACCGGTACACGGGGGATAGCTTGCAGGCTCGGCACATGGATGGCCGAGGTCGGGCCCAGCGGCAAGGCCTCGTAGATCGCCTCTTTTTCGAGCGCGATCTGGATGGCGCCGGTGGGACAGACAATGGTGCAGGCGCCGCAGCCGATGCAGGCGCGAGTCTCTTGCATGAAAGGCGGCCCAATCGCGCGACCGGTGCCGCGGTCGGAGAAGTTGATGGCGCCCGCGCCGACCACCTCGTTGCAGACGCGGACACAGAGGCCACACAAAATGCAGTCCTCATCCGGATCCTCGGTCCCGAAGCGCGACTTTTCAATGCCATATTGTCGCGCCAGGTCCTGGATGACCGGTACATTGGGGCATCGCGCCAGCTGCATCTCGAGCAGCATCTTGCGGGCGGCGACCACCGCCGGCGACATGGTCTGGACCTCCAACCCCTCGCGAATGGGGTAGGTGCAGGCGGTCTCTAGGGTGACTTTGCGGCCCCACTTGACCTCGACGGTGCACAGGCGACAGGCGCCATACGGTTCGAGGGCGGGGTGGTAGCACAGGGTGGGGATATTGACACCAGCTTGCCGGGCCACTTCTAGAATGGTCATTCCCTCTTGGGCCTCGATTGGCTGGCCATCCATCGTAAATTTGATCATGTCTTTTCCTCCAAGTTCCATCAAGTGACCTGTCATAGCGCGACGACGGCGTCCGACGGGCAGGCCTCGCGGCATACGCCACAGCGGATGCAGAGTTCGTCGTCGATGGCGTGTACTGCCTTCACCTCGCCGCTGATGGCGTCGACCGGGCAGCGCTGTTTGCAGATGGTGCAGCCTTTGCACAGCTCAGGGTCGATGTAGAAAGTGGTAAGTTCGCGGCAGACGCCCGCCGGACATTTCTTATCGCGGATGTGAGCTTCGTACTCGTGGCGGAAGTGGCGGATCGTCGATAGGACCGGGTTAGGCGCAGACTTGCCCAAGCCGCACATCGACGTCTGCTGGACGACTTTGCCCAGCTCCTCCAGGAGTTCGATGTCCCCTTCCTCCCCTCTGCCCTGGGTAATGTCGGTCAGGATGCTCAGCATCTGGCGGATGCCTTCGCGGCAGGCAGCGCACTTGCCACACGATTCGTCGCGCAAAAAGTCGACAAAGTAGCGGGCTACGTCCACCATGCAGGTGCGTTCGTCCATGACGATCATGCCGCCGGAGCCCATCATCGAGCCCGCGTCGGCCAGCTGTTCGTAATCGACCGGTAGATCCAGCAGATTGGCCGGGATGCAGCCTCCTGAGGGGCCTCCGGTCTGGATGGCTTTGAACTCGCGATTCTTCAGGAGGCCGCCGCCGATGTCATAGATGATCTCGCGCAAGGTGGTGCCCATGGGCACCTCGATCAGGCCGGTGTTCTTGACCTTGCCCACCAAGGAGAAGGCCTTGGTGCCAGAGGAACGGGCGGTGCCGATCTCGGCGTACCAGTCGCCACCGTTTTCGATAATGACGGGCACATTGGCCCAGGTCTCGACGTTGTTCAGCGCCGTGGGGCGGTCCCAGAGTCCCTTATGGGTGGCATGCACGTGTTTGGGACGGGGCTCGCCAACGCGGCCTTCGACTGAGGCCATGAGGGCGCTCGACTCGCCGCAGACAAAGGCGCCCGCACCGCGGACGATCTTGACTTTCAGTCCAAATCCGGTGTCCAGGATATTGTCGCCCAGGAAGCCGTGCTCTTCGGCCTGCTGGATGGCCAGGCGCAGACGCTTGACCGCCTGCGGGTACTCGTCGCGGACGTAGATATAACCCTCGTTCGCACCAATGGCATAGGCGCCGATGGCCATGCCTTCCAACACGCTGTGGGGATTGCCCTCCATGATGACGCGGTCCATAAAGGCGCCGGGGTCGCCCTCGTCGCCGTTGGCGATGATGTACTTGATCTCGCCGGGCGCTTTGCGGGTGAACTCCCATTTGAGACCGGTCAGGAACCCAGCGCCGCCGCGGCCGCGCAACCCCGAATTCTTGATCTCATTTACGACTTCTTCGGGTGTCATCCCGGTCAACACTCTGCGCAGAGATTGGTAGCCGCCGGCGGAAACATAATCGTCGATCGATTCGGGATCGATGCGGCCATTCTGTTTCAGAACGACGACGCGCATCTGCTTGGCGTAGAAGGGGATGTCGCGGTAATGCTCCACCCTCTTTTTGGTCGCGGGGTCGCGGTACAGCAGCCGTTTCACCACTTGGGCGTTGGCCAGGGACTCGACAATGTCCTCGATGTCCTTGGGCTGGACCTTGAAATAGGCAATGCCCTGCGGCTCCAAGGTAACGATGGGGCCTTGCTCGCATAGGCCATGGCAGCCGATGCGTTTGACCTCGATGGGCAACCCCTGGCGGGCGATCTCGGCTTCCATCATCGCTTGTAGTTTGTCCGCGCGCTGGGTCTCGCAACCGGGTCCCCGGCAGATGGTTACCACTTGTTTCTCAATAATCATAGTTGTATCCTCCTATGGGCAGCCTGCGCCGCGGGTGAGGTCTGCGGCCGCAGCACCCCACCCCGGGCGGGATGGCTATAGCCCCCGCATGTCCATGACCAGCCCGCGCGCTTTGTCGGGCGTCATTTCGCCGTGGGTTTCCTCGTTGACCAGCACAACCGGACCCTGGGCGCAAGCCCCCAGGCACATGACCGCTTCCAAGGAGAACTTGCCATCCGGCGTGGTCTCGCCGGCTTCGATCCCCAGATCGCGCTGAAACTGTTCGAGGACCTGTACAGAGCCTCGCACGTGGCAGGCGGTGCCCATGCACACCTTGATGGTGTACTCCCCTTTGGGCTCCAAGCTGAAGGCGCGGAAGAAGGTGGCCATCCGGTATACTTCGCCCAGAGGAACGGCCAGGCGGTCCGCAGTCTGCTCCAATGCCTCTCGCGGCAGGTAACTATATTCGGCTTGCAGGTCCTGCAAGATGGCGAGGGTGGCTGTTCGATCTGCTTGGTAGTTGTCGATGATTTCGTTGACTTTTTGCCGGTTCATTTTTCTCCGGGCCTCCTCTCGCCGATGCTCATGTCCCCCTTCTTGATCTGCTTCGGGCCTGGGATGCGCCTGGTGAGGCACTCGGTCCAACACACACCACAACCGGTGCACTTTGATTCGTCCACATAGCGGGCTTTTCTGCGAACCCGTACTTGGAAATTCCCGACATAGCCCGATACTTCGTCGACCTCGCTCCAGGTGAGCAATTCAATGTTGGGATGTCGACCGACATCCATCATCTTTGGGCCGAGAATTCAAGTGGCGCAGTCTAGGGTGGGGAATGTCTTGTCCAATTGGGCCATGTAGCCCCCGATGGACGGCTCCCGCTCTACCAGGTAGACTTTGTGTCCGGCATTGGCGATAGTCAGCGCCGCTTGGATGCCGGCGATGCCACCGCCGACGACCAATGCTTTGTCGGTAACCGGCGAGCGCCGGGCTTCCAGTGGCTCCTGGTGGGCGACGCGGGCCACGGCCGCGCTTACCAGCCGCTTGGCTTTGGCCGTTGCTTGGGTGGTGTCTTTGCTGATCCATGAGACATGCTCGCGGATGTTGGCCATCTCAAAGTAGTAGGGGTTCAGGCCCGACTCTTTGAGCACGGTCTGGAACGTTGTCTCGTGCATGCGCGGCGTGCACGAAGCGACAACCACCCGGTTGATACCCATCTCTTTGATGTCGCCGGCGATCATCTTTTCGGCAGGCTCGGAGCACATGTATTTGTAGTCCCGGGCCACCGTGACGTTGGGCAGTCGGCCGGCGAACCTGACCACGTTGGGCACGTCGACCGAACTGGCGATGTTGATGCCGCACTGGCAGACGTACACTCCGATCTTGACTTCCTCCATGATTCCTATACCTCCTCGGCCTGTAGGGCCGGCAGTGTCTCTATGGGAACGACGTTGTGTTTCAGGCCCAATTGCTCTTTGGTCAGGCCAAAGGCCAGTCCCAGGAGCTGGGGCAGGTAGATCACCGGCATGCGCACCGGGTGCCCCACCTTCTTGGCGATCAGTCCTTGATACGATTCCAAATTCATCTGGCAGAGAGGGCAGACGGTCACAATGCAGTCAGCGCCATCCACCGCCTCGACGAGGTCGGTGACCAGCTTGAGCCCCACCTCGCGTTTGGTCGTCAGCAGCGTGCCTCCGCAGCAGACTGCTTTCATGGTGTTGGGGTGGATCGTCGCGTGCAAGGCCAACAGGATTCGATCCATGGAATCGGGCAGGTACGGGGCATCGAAGGGGCTATAGGGGCGGACCGTCTGGCAGCCATAATAGGGCGCCACCCGCAAGCCCTCCAGCGATCGCTGGGCCTGGGCGGCGATCGCTTCCGGTCCGATGTCGTTGCTGATGACGTCCAGCAGATGGCGCACGTGAATCGTGCCCGTGTACTCTAGGCCATCCACACTCAACGCCTGGTTAATGCGGTCCAACAACTGCGGGTCCTGCTCAATGTGGGCGTTGACCTTCTGTAGGTTGACGTAACAGGCGCTACAACTGGCCACGAGCTGCTGGCCGTCGCCGGCCTGCTCGGCCAACGCCAGGTTGCGGGCCGGGAGAACAAATGAGAGCAGTTCGCTGGCCGTTTCGGCTGCGCTGGCACCACAACAGGTCCAGTCGTCCAGCTCGACCAATTCAACGCCCAACTCGCCCAGCACGGCTTGGGTCGACATGTCGTACTCCTGGGCGGTACTCTTTAGGGAACAGCCCGGATAGTAAAGGTATCTCATTGTTCGCGCTCCAATTCCTCAACCTTCTGGAAGATCTTGTCCAGCTTGCCCTCGCCGCGAATCTTGGGCACGCTGAGTTTCACTTTGCCCTTCCTCAACATGGTCAGCGCCAGTGGGACATAGTCCACGGCCATCAACGGATTGGTTGTGAGGAAGTAACGGGCCATAATCTCGACTTCTTCTGAGCGACCATAGCGCCGCACGGTTTCGACGAACGCCCGGTAAAAGTTCCGGCTCTCCTTAAAGCCCTGGATCTCCTGACGGATAGCCGCCCGTTTCAGGGCGCCCATGGTCTCGGTCAAGGGCAGCTCGCGCGGACAGCGGAGGGTACAGGAGTAACAGGTGCTGCACAACCAAAGGGTCTTGCTGTTCAGCACGTCGTCTACCATGCCCAGGCGGATCATGTGCCACAGCTGGCGCGGCGTATAGTCCATGGCGTAGGCGCTGGCACATGTGGCTGTGCAGGAACCGCATTGCATACAGCTGCCCATAACCTCCCGGACGGGGGCCAGTTTGCTGACTGGCGTCCGGTCGAAGGCTTGTCCTGTGAGATCGATGCATTCTTGGCTCATTTAACCACCTTCCTTCTTGAGATCAATCTACTCGTTCTGTTGCGGCTGCTCCCCTGACCATGGAGGGGAGCACACTGAACCCCGGCTAGTCGAGGAACCGCTCGATCTTTTTCAACAGATCTTCCGGTTGGTACGGCTTGGTGATCCAGGCATCCATGTGCACGTAGCCTTCCGTAGGGAATACCGCGGCGTGTTCCGTGTCCGAGATCGAAGATACCATGATGACCGGTATGTTCTTGAGCTCGGGATCCTCTTGCATCTCCTCGCTGACGTCCAGGCCGTCGAGGATGGTGCTCATCATGATATCCAACAGGACCAGGTCGGGCTTTCTTTCGCGCATGACGGCCAATGCCTTGTCGCCGTTGGTGGCCGTGACAACTTCGTAGCCATTGGCCTGCAGGGCCATGGTTGTGGCGGCCACAAAATCCGGATCGTCGTCTACAACAAGAATTCGTGCCATTGTTCCTTCCTCTCGCTCGGTCTTTGGGATTCTTTGAGTCTGGCGTTGACTCTGCTTTCAAAATAGGTTAGCGCGATCGTACCAGGCGCCGCGTCTCGGATAACAAGTGCGCGGGCTTGACAGGTTTCACCAAAAAGTTGTCGGCCGGCAGATCATTCGACTGGGGCAACAGTTTGGCAAAGTCGGAGCCGGTGATGGACGATACCATCAGGATCGGGATGGAGCGCAGGTCCTCATCCTTGCGCATTTCCCGTCCGGTCTGCAGCCCGTCGAGGACGCCGCTCATCATCATGTCCAGAATGACCAGGTCGGGCTTGAGGACGCGCATCTGAGCCAGAGCTTCCGGACCATTGCTGACGGTGGTCGTCTCGTAGCCGTTGGCGGCCAAGGTGGTGCGCGTAATCTCGCAAAAGTCTGGATCATCGTCCACGATCAGGACGTGGGGCGGCGAGTCGGGGGGCAGCAACCATTCGTGGCTGTCTTTGAGCGTCCGTAGGACATGAGCCGTCGAAATATGATTGATGCCCGGGATAGAGGCGATGTGCCGGGTCAGGAAGCGCAGCAGGTCCTCGCTGGAGGGGAACCAGGCCTCGATCAGGAGGTCGCTGGCGCCGCTGGTATAGTGGATGGCGCGCACCTCCGGCAGCTGGATCAACTCGTCGGCGATGCGGTTGAGTTGGGCCAGATCGACGTCGAGGGTCAAGAAGTTGATGGTGGGCAGGCCGATCTTGGCCGGATCGGGCACAGCCTGGACGCGGATAATGCCCTCAGACACGAGGCGTTCGAGGCGTTTGCGCACAGTCGCCTCGGAGATGCCAACCTGGCGAGCAATCTCGACATTCGGCGTCCGGCCATCGCGCTGGAGGATACGGATAATTCTGCGATCGGTTGTATCCAAGCATTCAGCCATCAGTCCCCTCCTCATTGTGAACTATATCACGCAATGCGAAAAATGTCAAGAGAAGGGGTAGATGATGCAGTTTTTCGTACCGTTATGGCCTCTTGAGGACGAAAAAGTATATAGTTATCTGTTTTTCACGATCAAGGGGAGATATACCGTCTGAAGGGGTTGGCAGGAGGGTAGGACCAAGTCTTTGCGGATGACTGCACCGGCGGTCACGGTCAGCGGGGACTCGAGGGTGGCTGTGGGGCTGATGACGTCCACCGTCAGTAGATAATCGCCCGGTGGTAGGTCGACCGCGCCGAACCAGCCGTGGCCATCGGCGAACAGGGTCCGGGTCTGCGGCCCGCTGAGCTCGACGCGGAGGCCATCCACGGCCTGGCAGGTGGGTCGCTGTGAGAGCGTACCCAGCAGCTGACCACTGGCGGGCGCGTCCTTCCACGGCAGCGCCGGGGTCGAGGCGGTCTGGGTGAACAGGGTGGTCACCGCCGCATTCATCACCTCGCGTTGCGAGGCACCTTCGTTGCTGGGGCTGGCGTAGCTGTAGCCGCACATCCCCAGCGGCTGGTGATCGAGGGCTGTGGGCTGGCGCACCAGTGACCACTGGGCCATGCTGTCTGCCACACGATTGATATAGAGGCCCGTGCCGACGATGATGCCGCGACCATACTGGTGATCCTTCTGCCAGGTGGCCCAGTTGGCGAATTGCCCGGCAAGCTCCTCTTGGTCGCGGTAGGTCATGGGCACTCCGAGGTCGAGGATCCCTTCCTCCAGCCAGGCCCGCCAGTCCTGCAGGTGGTGGGTATAGGGGTTGCGCGTCTCCCAAGGATAACTATCGTTGGGGGGGTAGCCGATGGCTGACAGCGCGGCGCTGAGCCGCAGGTTGGGGTCGATGGCCGCGACGGTCAGATAGATCTTGCGGACCAGCGCCGTCAACTGGTCGCGCCGCCATTGCAGCCATTGGGCGTCATCAGCGGCGGGCCGATCGTTGCGCCCGGTCTGGGCATGGAAGCGGGCCACAGCCGTGGGATTGTAGCCCCAGTCCTGCCAGGCATAGCGCACCCGGTCGAGGTGTAAGCCGTCGAGGGCGTAGTTGGCCGCCAGTTCGGCATAGACGGCCACCGTGTAGGCCACGGCATCGGGGTGACCGGGATCCAGGTAGTAGACACCGCTGGCGTTCTCTGCACCGTCTCTATCGGTCATCAGCCAGTAGTCGCGCCCGTCCGCGCCCGGTCCGTGCACGTTGAAGGTGTGGTCCGGGGCGGCGGGCGGCGTATCTCCGCCCCAGATGGCCAGCGTGGTCGCCCAGGCATGGACCTCGATCCCGGCGACATGAGCCCGGTCGATGAGGTAGGCCAGGGCGTCGAAATTGGGATCGGCATCCGGCGCCCAGGGATCGATGGTGGACGGATAGTAGGTGTCCGCCCGGCGACGCACTTGGACGACGAGAGCGTTAAAGCTGCCCGCTTGGGCTGTCTCGATCAGCTCGTCGATCTGGCGCCGGCTCTTGATACCGTCGTGGTAGGCGTCGACCCAGAGAGCCCGAAATTCGTCCGGTCCCGGGTAGCCGTGGCTGGTGATCTGGATATCGTCCACGAAATAGGCGGTATCCCGTGTCGCGGAGCGCAGGGCGAGCTGGATCGTCTGGCCGACAAAGGCGCTCAGGTCAAAGGCTGCGGTCTGCCAGGCCGACCGGCCCACGGCCCTGGCGGGCGCCTGGCCGCGGACGGTCAGCAAGCTGGCCTGCAGCGTGCCACTGAGGTCGTAGACGGCGACGGAAAAGGTATCGGTGGCAGCGGGCTCGGGGTCCTCGGTACGCGCCATCCAGGCCAGGCTCAGTGTGACGGTCGGCTCGCCTGATGGCAAGGCCACCGTCTGCGTCAGGCTGGCGGTGACTGGGGAAGCCGGATGGAAGGCGCCCAGCCAGGCCAGCCAGTCGCCGGTGTAGGGTTCAACGTCCGGTGGCAGATCGTCGCGCGGAACAAGCAGCGGA
>JASFOV010000013.1:0-20433 GCA_050116355.1 Anaerolineae bacterium | reverse complement strand
AAATGTAGTCAAAAGCCACGGACAGATTCAACCAGGATTCGCATGCACACAGGATGGAATACATGAAAGCCGACCTCGTTCTCATCAACGGACAGATCTACACGCTCGAGCCGCACCAGCCTCAGGCCCAGGCCGTAGCCATCACCGGCACCCGGATTCTTGCCGTGGGCTCCAGTGATGACCTTCGCGCATTGCTGCGACCCGGCGGGCAGGTCGTTGATCTGGGCGGTCGGGCCGTTATCCCCGGCCTGATCGATGCCCACGTTCACTTTGGCTGGCACAGTGTCGCCGTCTACCGCAAACAGGTGGACCTCGACAACGTGCCGGCCAAGGCCGAGGCCGTCGGCCGTGTGGCGGAGGCCGCGCGCCGCATGCCCCCTGGTCAGTGGATCCAGGGCAGCGGCTGGAACAAGAACCTGTGGACCGATCCAGCGTTCCCCACCGCCGCGGATCTCGACGCCGTCACGCCCCACCACCCCGTGGCTCTCGAAGACAAGAGCCATCACGCCACCTGGGTCAACTCCCAGGCTCTCGCCCGGGCCGGCATCTCGGTCGGCACAGCCGATCCACCCGGCGGCGAGATCGTGCGCGATGCCTCAGGCCAGGCGACTGGCATCCTGCTGGAGACGGCCGCAGAGCTTGTCTACGACGCCGTGCCTGATCCCGATTTGGACACCTTTGTCGCCGCCCTGCGGCAGGGTATGGCCCAAGCCCAGGGCCTGGGCTTGACCGGGTTTCACGATCCCGGCCACCCCTCGGTCCTGGCCGCCCTCCAGATTTTGAAAACGCGTGGCGAGTTGGGCCTGCGCGCCCTGGTGCACATCCCCACGGACGGCCTAGAAGCTGCCAGCCAGCTGGGTCTGCGCTCTGGACTGGGCGATCCCTACCTGCGCATCGGCGGCGTCAAGATCTTTGCCGATGGCGCCCTGGGCCCCCAGACCGCCCACATGATCGCCCCCTACGAGGGCACCACCGACAACCTCGGTCTCCCCACCCACACCGCTGCCGGACTGCAAACCTTGGTTCATCGCGCCCATGCGGCGGGCTTGTCGGTCGCCGTCCACGCCATCGGCGACGCGGCCAACCGCGCCGTTCTCGATGCCATCGAACAAGCGCCCGAAGGCACCCGGAGCCTGCCCGATCGCATCGAGCATGTCCAGCTCCTCCACCCCCACGATCTGCCCCGCCTGGCCCAGCTGGGCGTCGTCGCCTCCATGCAGCCCATCCATGCCACCTCCGACATGGAAATGGCTGAGCGCCACTGGGGCGATCGCTGCCAGTTCGCCTACGCCTGGCGCAGCCTGCTCGACACCGGCGCCGCGCTGGCCTTTGGCTCCGATTGTCCTGTCGAGACCCTGGATCCGCTGGCCGGCATCCACGCCGCCGTGACCCGCCGGCGCGCCGGCGGTCACCCCGGTCCGCAGGGCTGGATCCCCGGCCAACGCCTGACCGTGGCCGAAGCGGTGGATGCCTACACCATGGGCGCTGCCTGTGCCTCAGGGGAAACGCACCTAAAGGGCTCCTTGGCGCCCGGCAAGCTGGCCGACCTGGTCGTACTCTCGCGCGATATCTTTCGCGTCGATCCTGACCAAATCCTCGATACCCGGGTCGAGATGACGGTATTCGATGGCCAGATCGTTTATCAGGCTCCAGCCTAGCAGCATGGGGCTGCGCGGTGGTGTGCTGGGGCCCATCCATCACCGCGCAATCCTGCCGATGACCGGAGTGACCGAAAACGCTCCCCCTTAGCGGGGAGGGTTAGAACGAAATACCGTTTCATAATTGTCAACAAACGCACCTTGTGTTATACTAATGGAGTCATTCAATCACAAGGAGGTGGACAATGGCCGTAGATCCCAAGACCCAAAAGCTCAGGGACATGCGGACGCAAGCCAAGCAGGGTGGCGGACAAGAAAGGATCGAACGCCAGCACGCCAAAGGCAAACTCACAGCCCGTGAGCGAATCGAAAGATTGCTCGATCCGGACACCTTTCGCGAGTTGGACATGTTCGTCAGCCATCGCACGGTAGGGTTTGGCATGGAAGAGCAAAGGTACCTGAGCGACAGCGTAGTCACCGGCTGGGGCAAGGTAGACGGTCGCCTGGTCTACGTCTTTAGCCAAGATTTCACCGTCTTTGGCGGCTCGCTGGGCGAAGTTCATGCCGAAAAGATCTGCAAAATCATGGACCTGGCCATGAAAAACGGGGCACCCGTCATCGGATTGAATGACTCGGGTGGGGCACGCATCCAGGAGGGGGTGGTCAGCCTAGCCGCCTATGCCTACGTGTTTCTCCGCAATGTACTCGCCTCCGGCGTTGTCCCCCAGATCAGCGCCATCCTGGGACCTTGCGCTGGCGGCGCTGTCTATTCCCCGGCCATGACCGACTTTATCCTGATGGTCAAAGAGACCAGCTTCATGCACATCACTGGCCCGGGCGTGATCAAGGCCGTCACCCGCGAAGAGGTAACCTCCGAGGATCTAGGCGGCGCCATGGTCCACAACTCTAAGAGCGGTGTGGCCCACTTTGCCGCCGAGGATGAGGACGATTGCCTATACCAGGTGCGCAAGCTGATGAGCTACCTGCCCCAGAACAACATGGAGGATCCACCCTTTGTGGCCACAGAGGATCCGCCCGACCGCATGGATCAGGAGCTGGACGACCTCGTGCCCGACAATCCCAACAAACCGTACAACATGAAAGATGTCATCCGCCGCGTCGTGGACGATGGCGACTTTTTTGAGGTGCAGGAACATTGGGCGCAGAACATTATCATCGGCTTTGGTCGGCTGGGGGGGGCGACGGTGGGCATCGTCGCCCAGCAACCCATGATCCTGGCCGGTGTGCTTGACATTGACTCCAGTACTAAGGCGGCACGCTTTGTGCGGTTCTGCGACGCGTTCAACATCCCCATCATCACCTTCGAGGACGTACCCGGCTTTTTGCCCGGCGTCAACCAGGAACATGGCGGCATCATTCGCAATGGTGCGAAACTGCTCTATGCCTACTGCGAGGCGACCGTACCCAAAATCACTATCATCACCCGCAAGGCATATGGGGGTGCCTACGACGTCATGAGTTCCAAGCACATCCGCGGCGACATCAGCTACGCCTGGCCCTCGGCCGAGATCGCCGTGATGGGGCCCGATGGTGCAGTCAACATCATCTTCCGCAAAGAGATCGCCGCCGCGGATGACCCCGAGGCGGAGCGGGCGCGACTGGTGGAAGAATACCGCGACACCTTTGCCAATCCCTACGTGGCTGCGGCCCGCGGGTACATTGACGATGTGATCGAACCCCACGAGACCCGCCCGCGCCTGATCGAAGCCCTACAGATGCTCCAGAACAAGCGCGATACGAATCCACCCAAGAAGCACGGCAATATCCCATTGTAGCAGGCGACTGGCCGATCTACGAGGCGGAGACCACCCACTGCACGGGAGGCTCGTGCGAAAGGAGGACCCATGCCGGAGCGCAAGGCAAGCATTGCAGAGACAGCCGAGGCACTGACTGAACCGTTCACTCATACTATCCTGGGCCAGGTCGATGACTATTGTGCCTATCTCGTCCGTTTCGCCGGCAGTTACAAGTTCCACGATCACAACAAGGACGAGATGTACATAGTGCTAGACGGCGAAATCTTTATCGACTATTACGACGGGCCCAGTGTCCCCGTCCGCGAGGGGGAAGTCCTGGTCGTCAAGGCGGGTGAGCGACATCGCTCGCGAGCCGAAGAAGAAGCGTTGGTTCTCATGTTCAAGGCGGCCCACCTGTTCGCTGAATAGGCGTCCCGTTGACTCTGTCCGCATAGGAGATGCACCTGATGAGCGATAACCCTGTTCGCATATGCGATACCATCCTGCGGGATGCCCATCAAAGTCTGCTGGCCACCCGCATGCGCACCGACGACATGCTGCCCATTGCTGAAAAGCTGGATCAGGTGGGCTACTGGTCGGTCGAGATGTGGGGCGGCGCCACCTTTGACTCGGCCATGCGCTTCCTCAACGAGGACCCCTGGCAACGCATCCGCAGCCTCAAAGCCAAGATGCCCAACACCCCCTTCCAGATGCTGCTGCGTGGACAGAACGTGGTCGGCTACAAACACTACCCCGACGACGTGCTCGAGCGCTTTGTCGTCAAAGCGCACGAAAACGGCATCGAGGTCTTTCGCGTCTTTGACGCGCTCAACGACGTGCGTAACATGCGGCGCGCCATCGATTTCGTCAACCGCGAGGGCGCCCACGCCCAGGGCACCATCTGCTACACCATCAGCCCGGTACACAACGTAGATTCCTTCGTCGAGATGGCGCACGTCCTAGAGGACATGGGCTCCGACACCATTTGCGTCAAGGACATGGCCGGCTTGCTTTCACCCTACGTGGCCTACGAACTGATCGGCCGCCTCAAGAACGAGATTGGGATTCCCATCCAGCTGCACACCCACTACACCAGTGGCATGGCCATGGCCGCCGTGCTCAAGGCGGTGGAGGCCGGCGTCGACATCGTAGACACGGCCATCTCCTCCCTGGCCATGGTCACCTCCCAACCGCCTACTGAAACCCTTGTCCGCATCCTACAAGAATCTTCGCGTGATAGTGGCTTGGATCTGAACCTTCTGGCTGAGATCAGCAACTACTTTGCCAACGTCCGCAAGAAATATGCAGCCTTTGAGAGCGGCATGAAGGGTGTAGACGTACGCGTACTCCAGTTCCAGATCCCGGGCGGGATGCTCTCCAACCTTGTCTCGCAGCTTCGCGAGCAAGGCGCCGAGGACCGCTATGCCGAGGTGCTGGAAGAAGTGCCCCGCGTCCGCGAGGAGCTCGGCTTTCCACCGCTGGTTACGCCCAGTAGCCAGATTGTGGGCACCCAAGCCACGCTGAACGTGGTACTCGGCGAACGATACAAGGTCATCCCCGCCGAGGTCAAAAACTATGTACGCGGCTACTACGGTCGCCCGCCCTCCGCCATCGACCCGGAGATCAAACAGAAAGCCATCGGTGACGAAGAGCCCATCGACTGCCGCCCGGCGGATCTCATCGAACCCGGCCTGGCACAGGCTCGCGCCGAAATCGGCGAACTCGCTCAGAGCGAGGAAGACGTGATCAGCTACGCCCTCTTTCCCCAGGTCGCCCGTCCCTTTCTGGAGCGCAGGAAGAACGGGAGCGGGGGCAAGGAAGCCCTTGTTGCGGCCATCGCCACGCTGGTCGTCAAGCAATACGAACGTCGACCAGCCGCGGCAGCCGGCAAACCTGTCGCTAGCGCCTCACCCTGGAAGATGTCCTGGCGCCCGCAGCAGGGCAGATGGGCTGGCTTGATCGACGGCGCGGGAGGATCGCGATGAACTACGAATTCACTCTAACCTTCGATGGCGATGACTACAAGATCGTTGTCGATGGCAATTCGGTCCTGGTCAACGGCCAGCCCTTTGTAGTTGGCTTTGATCCGGACGGCGGGCATGTTTTGGTAGATGGCATCCCCTTTGACGTGACCTTCGACCCTCAGGCGGAGCAGGCCCTGGTCGGGGGCATCGCCCGTACTGTGACCGTAGAAGGCCTGGAGGCAGAGAAACCTGGCCCCCGGGCCGCCGGACCGGCCGTAGTCAGCGAAGGAGCCGTCACCGCCATTATGCCCGGCAAAATCATCCGCCTACTGGTCGCTGAAGGCGATGCCGTAGCGGAAGGCGATGTCATCTGCATCCTCGAAGCCATGAAAATGGAGAACGAACTCAAGGCACCCCGGGCCGGTACCGTCGCCACACTCTATGTCGAGCCCGGGCAGGACGTCGAGTCGGGTGCCGTTCTAGCCGAGATCGAATAGGATCTGGAGCAGCCCTGTGTCATCCAAAGATATCACCGAGCAGAAAGCACAATGGGAGGCGACCGGCCTGCAGAAGACACTAAACCGCTTCCCCGAACGGCGAACTACCTTCGAAACCGAGTCCCAGATCCCGGTCGGACGGATCTACACCCCGGACGATGTCCAGGCTGACTATCTGCAGGATCTGGGCTTTCCTGGCCAGTATCCCTATACCCGCGGCGTGCAGCCGACCATGTATCGCGGTCGCTTCTGGACCATGCGCCAGTACGCCGGCTTTGGCAGCGCCGGCGAGACCAATGCCCGGTACAAGTACCTGCTGGACCAGGGCCAGACCGGTCTTTCGGTGGCCTTTGACTTGCCCACCCAGATTGGCTACGACTCGGACGACCCTATCGCCGCCGGTGAGGTCGGTAAGGTAGGCGTCGCCATCTCATCGCTGGCAGACATGGAACGGCTTTTCGACGGCATCCCCCTTGACAAGGTGTCCACCTCGATGACCATCAATGCCCCGGCCGCCATCTTGCTGGCCATGTACATTGCCGTGGCCAAGAAACAGGGCATGGACGTCCTGAAACTCCGGGGCACCGTCCAGAACGACATCCTGAAAGAGTATATCGCCCGCGGCACCTACATCTTCCCGCCTGGCCCCTCCATGCGGCTCATCACCGACCTGTTCCGCTACTGCCACCAGCACGTGCCCGCCTGGAACACCATTAGCATCTCAGGCTATCACATCCGCGAAGCAGGGTCTACCGCGGTGCAGGAGGTGGCTTTCACTCTAGCCAACGCCATCGCCTACGTGCAGGCCGCCCTCAACGCGGGCCTGGCCGTGGACGATTTCGCGCCACGCCTCTCTTTTTTCTTTAACGCCCACAACAACCTGCTGGAAGAGATCGCCAAATTCCGGGCCGCCCGCCGGCTGTGGGCGCGCATCATGCGCCAGCGATTCGACGCCCAAAGCCCGCGATCGTGGCGGCTGCGTTTTCACAGCCAGACCGCTGGCTCTATGCTCACCGCCCAGCAGCCTGAAAACAACGTCGTGCGTGTCACGCTCCAAGCTCTAGCCGCCGTCCTGGGGGGCACCCAAAGCCTGCACACCAACTCCCGCGACGAGGCCCTGAGCCTGCCTACCGAAGAATCGGTACAGATCGCCCTGCGCACCCAGCAGATCATCGCCCACGAGAGCGGGGTGGCCGATTCCATCGACCCGCTAGCCGGCAGCTATCTCATCGAAAGCTGGACCGATGAGATCGAAGAACGAGCCACCTCCTACATCGAAAAGATCGACGCCTTGGGCGGCGCCCTCAAGGCCATCGAACAGGGCTACATCCAACGCGAAATCCAGGAGAGCGCCTATCGCTGGCAGATAGCCGTCGACCAGCAGGACAAGATCGTGGTGGGTGTCAACCGGTTCCACGTTCAAGAAGAACTCGATCTCGACATCCTGCGCGTCGACCCGGCCATCGCCGAGCGACAGTCCAGCCGGCTTGGGGCGCTCCGAGAACAACGCGACAACGCGCACGTTTCAGCCGTGCTGTCGCGTCTGGAACAGGCGGCTCGCTCCAGCGACAACCTGATGCCCTTGATCCTGAATGCCGTGGAGGCCTATGCGACCCTCGGCGAGATCTGTACTGTGTTGCGCCAGGTCTTTGGCGAATACCAAGCCACGACAGCGTTCTAGGTCCAGATACCAGCCTCCTCACCGCAACCGGTTATCAGGCGCAGCGATTGAACGAGGAGTGTATACAAAATGTCTACAGAGCTCGAATCCTTGTTTTCGTCGGCTGCACGTGTCGCCATTTTGCGCCTCTTCCTGCTGAACCCTGATCGCCAATACTACCAACGCGAGATCGAGCGCGAGACAGGGCAGCCGATCCGCGCCGTGCAACGCGAGGTCAAACGTCTGGTCGAGATCGACCTTCTCACACGTAGCGCGGAGGGCAATCGGATCTACTATCAGCTGAACCCTGCTTTTCCCCTGGTGGCCGAGCTCTCGGCCCTATTCCAAAAGACGGCCGCCCAGGAAGGGGACACAGCCGCCACGCCGCCCGTACTGCCACCCGAGCCTTCTGCCATCGACCAGCCTTTTGTCTGGATGGAATCGCCGCCCATCCCGCCTCTGCCCTCGGCGCTGACCGGCAAGCAGACCCGGGACGAATGGGATCGGGCCTATTGAGCCGCAGAGGCATGGCGGCTGGCGGCATCGAGACACCCGCACCCGCCAACCGGCTGTTGGTCCCAGCCGCTGCGGCAAGGAGGAGCCATGAAGATTGACCATATCGGCATCGTTGTCCACAGCATTCCCGCAGCCCTCCAGGTCTACCAGGCCGCGCTGGGGCTCTCCCTGGAAGAGATGGCCAACATCCCGGACCAACAAGTACAGGTCGCCTTTCTGCCCATCGGTGAGAGCAACATCGAACTGGTACAGCCCACCACGGAGGACAGTGGCATTGCCAAGTTTCTGGCCAAGCGGGGGGAGGGCATCCATCACATCTGTCTCGAGGTCGATGATATCGAAGCGGCGCTGGCCCAGCTCAAAGCTCACGGCGTCCGCCTGATCGACGAGGAGCCACGGCTGGGAGCGCATGGCCGCGTGGCTTTCCTGCATCCCAAAGGCGCCCACGGCGTCCTGATCGAACTCGTTCAGCCCGATCACTGAATCGCCCAGCGCATGTTTCCGGCTTGTAGTATCAGAGACAGTGACCCCGGATCCGGTGCCGACCGCGCGCCAGAAACCGGGCCTGGAAAGTAGACGCCATCGCAGCCTTGGCTTTCCCAGGAGGCAAACACATATGTTTGATCCAGTAGAACTGGAAGAGATAGAACAGCAGCGAAAAGAGTGGGCCGGCACAACGCTCCAAAATGCGCTGGACAAACACCCGGAGCGCCTCGATCGCTTCATGACCACCTCTAGCGCGCCGGTCGAGCGCCTCTACACCCCCCTTGACGTGAGCAACCTCGATTATACCCGCGATCTGGGCTTCCCGGGCCAGTATCCCTATACCCGCGGCGTGCACGCTACCATGCACCGCGGCCGGCTGTGGACCATGCGTATGTTCGCCGGCTTTGGCACCGCCGAAGAGACCAACGCGCGCTACAAATACCTGCTCGAGCACGGCGAAACCGGGTTGTCCGTGGCATTCGACATGCCCACTCTGTATGGCTACGATACCGACGCCCCCCAAGCCCTGGGCGAATTCGGCAAGTGCGGTGTAGCCGTATCCAGCTTGGCCGACATGGAAGTTTTGTTCGATGAAATTCCTGTGGACCAGATCACCACCTCCATGACCATCAACAGCCCGGCAGCCGTCATCTGGGCCATGTACATCGCCATGGCCGAAAAGCGTGGCATCCCCAGCGAGGCACTGGGCGGCACCATCCAGAACGACATCCTCAAAGAATATATCGCCCAAAAGGAGTTCATCTTTCCCCCCCAGCCCTCGATGCGGCTGGTGGTCGACACCTTCGAGTTCGGCTCCCAATACCTACCCCGCTGGAACACCATCAGCATCAGCGGCTATCACATCCGCGAGGCCGGCTCCACGGCTGCCCAAGAACTGGCCTTCACCCTGGCCGACGGGCTGGAATACGTCCGCTGGGGGATTGAGCGCGGTATGGACGTGGACGAATTCGCCCCGCGCCTCTCCTTCTTTTTCAACTCACACAACGACTTTTTCGAAGAGATCGCCAAGTTCCGCGCCGCGCGCCGCATTTGGGCCCGCGAGATGCGCCATACCTTTGGCGCGCAGAATCCCCGCTCCTGGCTGCTACGTTTCCACACCCAGACGGCCGGGTGCAGCCTAACCGCCCAACAGCCAGAGAACAACATCGTGCGCACCGCCTGGCAGGCGCTGGCGGCTGTATTAGGCGGCACCCAGTCGCTCCACACCAACAGCATGGACGAAGCCCTGGCCTTGCCCGGCGAGTACGCGGTCAAGATTGCGCTGCGGACCCAACAGCTCATCGCCCACGAGAGCGGCGTAGTGAACACCGTGGACCCGCTGGCCGGTTCCTACTTTGTCGAGGACCTGACCAACCGCATGGAGGAGGAAACCTACGCCTACTTTGCAAAGATCGAGGCGCTGGGCGGAGTCATCCCCGCCCTCGAAAAAGGCTTCTTCCAGCGCGAGATTGCCGAGGCCGCCTACCGCTACCAGCAGGAGATCGACTCCCAGCAGCGGGTCATCGTCGGCGTCAACGAGTATGCCGAGGATGAGCCGGTGCGCATCCCCTTGCTCGAGATGGATCCCGAGGGCTACGAACGGCAGGTAGCCCGCCTGCAACGGATCCGCCACAAGCGGGACAATGAGCAAGTCGGCGCCACACTGGATGCGCTGCGCGAAGCGGCCCAAGGCACCGAAAACACCATGCCCTACATCCTTGATTGCGTGCGCGCCTATGCCACTCTGGGCGAGATTATGGGCGTCTTTCGCCAGGCGTTTGGCGAATACCGCGAGCCGACGATCATCTGAGCCACGCGGTGCAGTCGCCGCCACCGCAAAACACCACCGGGCGGCGACTGCATCCTGCCCGCCGGCAAGGGGCCGGACAACTGCAGCGCCGGTGTGGACAATTCCAATCACTGGAGGATATAGATGACAGAAAAAAAGATCCGCGTTCTGGTTGCCAAGCCCGGCCTTGACGGACACGACCGTGGGGCCAAAGTGGTTGCCCGCCTCTTGCGCGATGCGGGCATGGAGGTGATCTATACCGGCATCCGTCAGACACCGGAGATGATCGCCGAAGCTGCCCTGCAGGAGGACGTAGACGTAGTGGGAATGTCGATCCTCTCCGGCGCCCACATGGCCCTCGTCCCTCGTGTGCTGGAGCTCCTGCAAGAGAATGACATGGATGACGTCGTGATCGTCATCGGTGGCATCATCCCCGACGAAGATATCCCCGCCCTCAACAAGCTGGGCATCCACGGCGTCTTCGGCCCCGGCACCCCGGGCAGCGACATCGTCGACTTTATCCGCGAGAACGTTTCGTGACCGGACAACTCGTTGAGCAGGTACTGGCCGGGCGTAGACGCGCTGTAGCCCGCGTCATCAGCTTGGTCGAGGATGCACAGCGGCGCAGCGAAGCCCAAGCCCTCCTGGCCGCGCTCCACCCCCACACCGGTCAGGCGCATATCATCGGCGTGACCGGTCCCCCCGGCAGTGGTAAAAGCACCTTGGTCAACGCCCTGGCCCTACACCTCCGCCAAGGCGCCCAAGACCAGAGCCAACCGCCCCGGGTCGCCATTGTCGCTGTCGATCCCACCAGCCCCTTCTCTGGGGGTGCCATCCTTGGCGATCGCATCCGCATGCGGGACCTCTCCGGCGACCGCGGCATCTTTATCCGCAGCATGGCTAGCCGTGGCAACCTAGGCGGGCTGGCCTGGGCCACCGCCGACACAGTCAAGGTACTGGATGCGGCGGGTTACGAACTCGTGATCGTCGAGACGGTAGGCGCCGGTCAGGCCGAGGTGGACATCGCCCGCACCGCGCACACCACCATCGTCGTCGAGGTGCCCGGACTGGGCGATGACGTGCAAGCCATCAAAGCGGGTATCCTAGAGATTGCCGACGTGTTCGCCGTCAACAAAGCCGATCTCGAAGGCGCCGACCACGCGGTCATGGCCCTGCGTATGATGCTCGACCTAGGCACGGGCGGCGCGCACACGGTCATGCACCATGGACGGCTCCTGGAAGTCGTCAATTCAGTGCCCCACGCCGGATCCAGCCCTCAGGACGAAGATACGTGGCAGACGCCCATCCACAAAACCGTAGCGACCCGCCGCGAGGGCATCGCCAAGTTGGCCGACTCGGTCCTGGCCCACCGGGCCTACCTGGAGCGCAGCGGCGTCCTGGACTGGCGCGAGCGAGAGCGGGCCGCGGCCGAGCTTGAAACCATCGTCCAGCAGGAATCGCTGCGCCGGGTGCTGGACCACACCGACCAGACCCACCTGGCCGCGCTCATCGATCAGATCGTACAGCGCCAGATCGACCCCTATACTGCCAGCCAGAGCCTGCTGGCCGGCCTGGATGCGACCTGAGGCCCGGCTCTCCCATGGCGCCTCCATCGCGGCCCGCAATCCGCTTCATCCCCATGTCGACCGACGAGGGCAAGATCCGCTTCTTTGGCACCCTCATGCCCGCTCTGCTCCTGCTCAAGGCGTCACCGGCGCGTTTTGCCCGCCACCAAGTCACTAGGCACACTACACCCCGGGCCGAAATCGCTTCGTTTGTTGCGGCTCATGCCGACGACGCCGCCCGCGCCGGAGACATCCTGGTCTTTGTCCATCGCTGGCACTCCCTCGACTTTGATCCCTTCACTTTTGCCCAGGCCAAGACCTTTCTGGCGCGCATCACCCGCCTGGTCCGCCGGGCCGGCTACCAGGCCGAGCCACTGGACCCCCTTTCACCCCGCACCAACCTGCCCCAGCTGGCTGCCCAAGCCGGACTGGGCAATCTGAGCCCCTTCGGCTTGCTGGTGCATCCAGCTTTTGGGCCGCGGTTGATCCTCAGCGGTCTGCGAACCGATCACCCCCTGGCCCCCGTATCCCGCTGGGCAGAAGGGGGATGCAGCGATTGCTTGACCTGTATCCAGATCTGCCCCCAGCAGCCGCAGCGGACTGGCACCGTTGACCTAGGGCTCTGCCAGCGCTGCACGCAGTGCTTGGCTATCTGTCCTATCGGCACAGGGGATGGCTGACCAACCATTCCCTCCCTGGCCTGCGCACTCACCACATGTTCTGTCAGGGGAGGCCAAAAGAGAAAGCTGTCAGCGCCTGTTAAAAAGGAGGTTTTCGAATGCACGTTCCCGAGTTTCTAGCCGGTGCGGCTCGATTTCCAGAGTATGTTGCCGAGCATCGCGAACTCTTTGACCAGTTGGCGCAGGATCAAAATCCTCAGGTCTTGTTCATCACCTGCTCTGACAGCCGCATCGATCCCGATTTGATCACCAGCTCACAGCCAGGCGACCTCTTCGTCGCACGCACCATCGCCAACGTCGTGCCGCCATTTGGCAGTGGCGCCATCGGCGTCGGCGCTGCCATCGAGTACGCCGTACTACACCTGAACGTGGAGCACCTTGTCGTCTGCGGCCACACCGATTGTGGCGGCATCCACGCCCTCGGCACCCACATCGACTTGAGCCGCGAGCCGCATCTGGCGCGCTGGATCGACTATGCCCGCCCGGCCAAGACCAAGGTCGATGCCAGCGGTCTGCCCCAGGATGCGCGCCACCTGTCCATGGTTCGCGAGAACGTGCTCCTGCAGCTGGAGAACCTGCGCTCGTATGACCCCGTGCGCCACGGCGAGCGGAATGGTACCTTGGTCCTTCACGGTTGGGTCTATTACGTGGATACCGGACAGGTCGAGATGTACGACCCCGTCCAAGATACGTGGTCGCTTCTAACCCTGGACGGCGACTGATCCATGCCTACTAGCCGCCCTCAAGCCGGCCTTCGTAGCTGCCGGGCGGCCAGCCCCCAGCCTACCCCCAAACTCAGCACAGCGAACCCGGCCAAGATCAACAGCGTCGAGCGCCAATCCACCGGCCAGGTGGAGAACAGGACCAGATCGCGCAGCGGGTCCACGGCATAGGTATTGGGGAACAGCCAGGAGAACCACGGCACGCTCTCCCGGTTGTAGCGGACCATGCTCAACCCGCCGCCAATAAAGAACACTGTCAGGCCGGTCAGGATAGTGGCGATCACACCCGCAAAGTACCGGGCGCGCATGCCCCACAGCAGGGCCAGCGGCACCCAAAACAGGATCACCAGCGTGGCCAGCACATAAACCGCTCCCAAGAAACGTCCCGGCCACACGCCCAGCCACAAGTACAAGATGCCCAGCAGCACCGTACCTGTCACCAGGCCCGCCAGCAGGGCCAGCAACGTCTTGGGCAGCAGGATCCACACCAGTGAGCGGGGCGCTAGCCCAAACTCGACCGCTACCCCGGCCACGTGCTCCTTGTGGGTCAGGACAAAGATATTGATCATCGCCCCCAGCATAAAGCTCAACAACGCCACCCCGACCGCAATCACCGGAAACCATTGGATCATCTCCGGCAGGGGATACGTCTCGGCCAACGCCAGCGGCGGCGCGGGCATTCCGATCTCATCGTAGAACCGCCACAGAATCTCGGCCGAGTAGATCCGGTGGTTCTTGGCCCGGTCGTCGTTATAGTTGCTGAAATGCATCTCAACCACCGGCTTTTGCCCCGCCACCAAGCGGTCCGAAAAATCGGGGGGGATCACCCATACACCGTCGATGCGATGCGCCCGGTACTGCGCCCACGCTGTCTCGTCCGGTACATCCAGCACATCATAGTAGGGGGTACCAAAAGGGGACTGCACCTCCCCCACCGTTTTGGCCAGCAACGCGCCATAGGCGCCCTTGTCCTGGTTCAGCATAGCGACCTTGAACGCCAATCGCCCGCCAAACAGCAGGCCAAAGGCGATCAGGATAAAGACCGACGGGATGAGCCCGCCCAGCGCGGTGATGGGGTCGTGGCGCCAGACTTGTAGCTCGGTGCGAAACAGGATCCAAAACCGCTTCATAGTTACCCCTGCCTCACAACGCGCCACCGGTACGCCAGCACAGTGAGCACCAGCATGACGGCCGATAGAGCCACCAGTACCGCGGCGGAGATCAGCGGCTGGCCGGTGACGATGCCATAGTAGCGCGGAAAGATCAGTTCAACGGCGTGTGTGCCCGGCGTCAAGCGGCTGACCAGGGCATAGCCTGTGCCAAATCCGGCTGCCAGGCCAAAGGCGCTGCCCAGCAGCCATCCTACAAAAGAAGCAACCAATCCGACCAAGAAAGCGGGGATCACCTTGCGCAACAGCAGGCCCGCCAGAGTGCCCAAGCACCCAGCGATCAACGCCACCGGCGTCAGAACCAGCCCCACCAACCACACAGCACTGGGCCAGGCGCCCGTGACCGATCCGACCGCCACCAACAAGATGCCGGCCGCCAACAGAGCCGAGATCACCAGCCGGACCAGCCGCGCGGTCAGGACCAGGAGCGGCGCCGCTGGCGCCAACCGGTATTCCATGATCGTGCCCAGCTCGAACTCTTGAGCGGTTAGTATTGCACCCAGCACCGATGCGGCCAGAGACGCCGCTAGTGGCAGCAACGCCAGGCCAAAGTAGACCGTATAGGGCACATCCTGCGCCAGCCACGGAACCTCGAGAATCTCCATCCCTGCGTCAGCCAGCTCTCCGTTCCACAGGCGTAGCGCGGCCGCCGTCAACCGGTTGCGAAAGTTCTTGACCAAGTTGCTGTCGATCAACCCGAAATGCTGGACCGCTGTCGGGATGCCATCACGATCTTCCACCGCGATCACCTGCCGCACCACAGGCTCCCCATGCCAGTCGACCAGGATGGGCCGGATATAGGGCAAGCCGATCGGCGAGCCGACCTCCTCCATGGCCGCCACCAACGCCCGTCCCTTGTCGGTCGTCGGCCGGACCACGTTCATGTCAAACGTCGGGTGCACCAGGATCGCGCTCATCACCAGGTACAAGATCGTAGGCTGCGCGAGGGCCACGATATGGATCGGGATCGCCGTTCGCGCCAGCCGGAACTCGTTGACCAGCAGCAGCCAAAAGCGCCTCATGTCCCTTTCACTCTCGCAGCGCGCGCCCGGTGTGGTGCAGGAACACATCGTCGAGGGAAGGCCGGGCGATGCGCACCGACTCCAGGTGGTGGTCCACCGTAACCATCGAGATCAGCTCGCCGGCCAGCGACTCGGCATCGGCCACTTCAAACCGGACCAGGCCCGGTTGGGGATGGCTGATGGCCTGAATGCCCAACCCGCCTAGCAGCGCCTCGGCATCCACCAGAGGGGGACTCGTGCGCAACGTGACAATATCCCGTCCCAGCCCGGCCTTCAGGTTCTCCGGCGTATCCAGGGCAATGGCCTGGCCGTGATCGATGATCACCAGCCGGTCGCACAATGCATCCGCCTCGGCCATGTCGTTGGTCGATAGCAGGAACGTCTTGCCCTCGGCTCGCTGCTGGCGGATATGATCCCACAGTGCATGGCGACCTTGAACATCGACCCCCAAGGTTGGCTCGTCAAATAGGATGATCTCGGGATCGTGCAGTAGAGCGCGAGCCAGAGCCAGCCGTCGCTTCATCCCTCCCGAGAACGTCCGCACCGCATCCTTACGCCGTGACCATAGATTCATCAGTGTCAGCAGCCCCTCGATACGCGCCTCCACGTCCGACAGGTCCGCACAGTACAAGGCGGCGTGGTGCCACAGATTGTCGAGGGCGCTCAGATCCTCATAGACATTCGTCTCCTGCGGCGCCAGACCGGTACACCGCCGGATCTGTTGTGCCTCTGCTTCCGGGTCGTAGCCCATCACCCGGATCTCGCCACCTTGCCGCCGCAGCAAGCCCGTGATCAGGTGCAGAGTCGTGGTCTTGCCCGCCCCGTTGGGACCCAGCAGGCCGAATAGCTCGCCCCGCTGCACCTCAAAAGAAAGCTGATCCACCGCCACCAGATCGCCGAAACAGCGAGTCACAGACGATACGGCAAGCACCGGCTGCATCCCTCACCCCTCCTTCACTAGGACCACTTCATGGTTCCACAGCTTTCGAGTGGAGGCATCCTGAGCTGCTCGCCCTGGCCGATTGCGCTGATGGTCATCCCTGCTATCACCCCCCACCACCTCGACGCCATTGTCCACCAGACGGCTGGCGCGTCCTGTATTCCGGCTCAGCACCCACATGTGTCTGACTGCCAGCCCGCTTGCCAAGACGCGTCCATAATGGCCCGTGCCGCCCAGAACCAGGACCAGTCCCCCTATCGCTTCCACCTATGGCCGTGCGGTACCTGCCACAAACACATCCACAAACTGTTCCACCAGCTCCTCTTCCGCCAGATCGGGGGCGATCGAATCCTGCAACAGGCCGCTGCCGATCGAGTACGAAAAGAACATACCCAAGAAGGCCTGGGCCAGCATTTCGGGATGTAGGGGACGCACCTGCCCCTGTTCGATCTGTCGCTGGAAATAAGCGGCCAGCATCATCCGCAATTGGCGCGGATTCTCGACCATCATCTGCCGCAGTTCGGGAAAATGGGCCGCTTCGCACAACATCAAGCGCATCGCATCCCCGCGCTCGGCAAACACCCGCCTCAGCATCTGGCCCATACGGGACAGGTCTTGGCGATAATCGCCGCTCAGTTGGGCTTGCATATCGGCCGAAATGGCCAGACCCCCAAATTCGGCCAGCACCGCCGCAAACAGGCCCTCCTTGCTGCCAAAATGGCGAAAGAGCGTGACCTCATTGACCTCCGCTGCCTCCGCCAGGGCGCGGGTCGTGGCCCGCGCATACCCTTTCTCAGCGAACACTTGCGACGCTGCTTTCAGAATGGCCTGTCGTGTCTCGTCGGCGCTTGTCCCCGCCGGGCTCGAACCATCTACCTCCGGTCCCATACCACACTCCCTCCCCCAAAATGCAAGCAAGTACTTACATACATCATATCATATCGTCTCCATCTTGTCAAGGAAAATCGCAGATCCCCCACCACATCCCCAAACTAGGGGATGACAGATCCCCTGCTCAGCGGCTATACTGACCCTAGCAAACGGAACTGTCTCCTTCCTTTGCAGAAAGGGCGAACCGTGCTGATGGGGCCAGCTATGGTTCGCCCTTTCCTCTTCTTTGCCCCCGGTGCCCGGCTTGCTCCAGTCTCTATTGGCCGGCCAGCACCCGGCCCAATTGAGGGTGCGAGCGTGCTCCCCCACGACTTGGCCGGAGCCGCACCACACCCACCACGGCTGTCGCCAAGCTGGGGAGACCAAACGCGCGCCCGATGGCGTGCTTGCTCCTCCATCGGGCCGAATCGTCGCCCGCCCAGGAAGAACGCAGCAGCCGGACCATAGCCAGCGGTGACCGTTGACTTCCAGCCCCAGATCGCCTATACTGTCGAGAGCATGGGCGGCGGATAGTATCCGCCGCCCACTGCGAGCACAACCGGAGGAACGATATGAACCTAGACATCCGGCCCGTATGCGACGCCGACATCGAAGCCCTGGTCCAACTATCCCTCTTGGCCTGGGAGCCCGTCTTTGCCTCATTTCGGCAGACGCTGGGGCCCACCGTCTACACCGCCATCTGGCCCAACTGGCGGTCCAGCCAGCGAGAGGCCATCAAAATCATTTGCCAGCAGGACGATCCCTTCCGCGTCTGGGTCGCCGATTTGGACGGGACTGTGGTTGGCTTTGTGGCCTACGAATTGAACACCGAGGACAACACGGGGGAGGTACAACTGCTCGCCGTCCACCCCGACCACCAAAATCAAGGTATCGGGACCGAGCTCAATCTAGTTGCCCTGTCCGAGATGAAAAAGAGCGGGCTAACCATGGCCAAGGTGGAAACCGGCGGCGATCCGTCCCACGCCCCGGCCCGGAGATCGTATGAGAAAGCAGGCTACACCGCCATGCCCCTGGTGCGCTACTTTCAGGCCTTGTAAGCACACCCTTCGCCAGAGATCCGTAGGGCAATCCTGCGCAGTTGCTCAGTCACCTCAGAACCCATCCTCGTCGGCCGCCATCAACGTATCCTCGATGGCGCCGTAGGGCGTGCCGTCCCGGTCCTCGTACTGGCCGGTTGCTGGGTCAAAGCCCGGTGTGCCTCGGTGAAGCGGCTCCTGGGACTCTGGGCGGTACCCAGTCCGGACGCGCCTCTTAGCTTCACTCTGGCTGTAGTACCAGCCCACCGCGACCACCAAAACCACGACAACGACGACAATCACCGCCACTAGAAGCATCCTCTCAATTCTCCTTGTGCCCGAGATCGACAAGCGAACCGCGTTATCGACACGACCCGTAGGGGCAGACCCCCTGCCCATTCACACCTTCGACCCCTCAGTCGGACACCCGGCGGGGGGCCTCGCCGCTTCGGATCAGCCACACACCCCGCTCGTGCGGGCCAGCCTCTCCTGCGACGGCATACAGAATCTCGATGGGGCGCTCCGCAGCCGTCTCAGCCTCCCGCGCTTCAGCCAGAATCGCTGCTACCGATTCCACCGGCAGGATCCGCGGCGAACGCACCGACCAGTCCCGCGCCGAGACCATCGCTCCTGGTTTCGACAGGCGATACAGGTGCAAGACAAAGCCGACCTCAAGGTTGGCCTCTCTGTGGAGCAAGCGCCGGAGATCCGCTCGCAAATGTTCCTGGGGTGCATTCAGGCCGACCTCGATCGCAGCCGACAGCTTCAAGGAATCATAGGCTGGCCTGGCGTCCTCAGGTTGGCGCTCCAGCGGGGTCTTGAGCACGGCCAAGTCCCAGTGCTGTCGCCTCGATTTGCCCAGAGGATGGGCCGTTGGGTACTCCTTTTGGATCACGCACACCCTACGACCCTCCCAGACCGGGAGCCGTTCCGCCTCCCACAACGCATCGAACAAACGCGCAAAGAGCAGCGCGTGGAGCCCGTGTTGCGTGTAGCATAGGTAGGGCTCAGCTACAAACGCCCGGCAGAACTTGCGGGTGATGTGCCGTACCGTGCCCAGCAGGGAACTGGGGGTTTCGGGGACCGTGGCGGTCCCCGGCGCCGGTCCGACCAGCTGCCAGTTGTCCCGGTACGCCGCCAGTTCCTCCGGTTTGGCCGAGCAATGCATCGATCTGGGTTTCCGCGGCCTGCGCCCCCCATGCGCCACCAACCAGGTCTCGTATTGGCTACAGACTACATCATACAGCTGGCCCAGCCGCAGGACAAAGAACGCCTCTTCATCCAGCTGCACCAGAACGCACAGCATGTCCTCATCGGCTTGCGGTTTCCGGCCGTGGATCGTCTGCACCCCGCTCCTGGAGACGGTGATGTCCATCAAGCGGTCGGCGGTGAACTGCCAGCTTCCGTAGCGGATCGTCCTGACCTTCACCGGCTCCCAGCCTTTTCTAGTCAAGACGTAGAAGGCAACCCCGCGCTCACCCGAGTCCATCACCCGGTAGCCCATCTGCTCCAGACGACTGCGGGCCAGAAATCGTCCCTGCTCCCGGGTATGCCGTCGCTTCCCTTTCGGCATAGTTGCCTCCCTTCCAGCCAGCGCGCTTCTCGATTTCGAAGGTGCTCACCTAGGCCTATCCAAGACGTCGTTCTGACGCCAAGAGCGACCCAGCACCTACTCTTCCCACCACCGGCTGGCACGCCCCCACCGGGGAGGCAAGATCATGGATCCCCGGCAGCCTACGACAGTCCGCCGGGCATTCATTCTTTCCGGAAGCGCAAGAGTGCCAGCACAACGCTGCCCACCGCGCCAATTAGCACTCCAGGAGGACAGACCAGAACGGCGATCAGGAAGAATACCACCTCTAGGAATACCAGGACCTGGCTCAGTCCCACCACATCTGAAGCCACTTCACCCAGGGCATAGAATACGTTGTGCAAGACCACGGAGAGGGGGAATCCAACCAAAGACACGAACAGGAGGATCAAAAAGGGCTTCACCCGGCGCCAGCGGTGGGCAAACGCGGCGATCCAGGTGGCAATGGCGAGGTAGACAAGCACCAAGCCCGGCGGGTTGTCGTTGATGCCAACGACGAGACCCGCTGCCAGGAAAGCACAGCCCACCGCAAGTAGGATCAACGTCGCCCAGCGAAACTGATCCGTACCT